>JALZWJ010000028.1 GCA_023300065.1 Akkermansiaceae bacterium | reverse complement strand
CCGGTTTCCAGGAGCTCGACCCGCTTTAGCTGGAGGTCTCCGGTGCGGATGTGTGGGGTGATGGAGCGGGCGGCGGTGAAATCGAACTCTGAGTGGAGGCTGGATCCGTTCATGACATGGAAGGCACCGGAGAACTCGTGCTGATGGATCTGGGTCGTCCCTTCTAACCAGAAGAGGATCTGGATGTAAAAACGGGGGTGATTGAAAGCGACTAGCTCGGGTTGGCCGAAGCCTGATTGGCTTTGGAAGGGCTGGTCATCGTTCGTGAGGAACTCGTGGATGACTTGGTCTAGATCGAGGTTCTCGGATGGGGGTGATTCATCGAGGGTGATCTGGGTAAGTTCTGGGAAGGCCTCAAGCGAGAAGTTCTGGTCTTGCCAGCGTGCGGCGATGGTGCGCCCGAGCTTTTCGAAATAAGGATTCATGATGGGGGGATCTTAGGGGGAGGTTGAGGTTTTTTAAAACCGCTAATCCTCGCGAATTTACGCGAATCTTGGTTGGGGGGATTTTTAACCACGGAATACGCGGAATACGCGGATGACACGGAATGGTTGAGGGGGGGAGGCTCTTTGTTTAGGATTTCAGAATTTAGAAATTAGGATTTAGCCTCCTCCGATATGAAAATGGTGTTGAGCGTTTGGGGGAGATGGGAGGCTAAAAGGCGGCTAGAGTTTTGCGGGCGAGGCGTTCCGAATAGGAGGTGATTTTCCAGTGGTTGGGGGACCAGCCTTTTAGGAAGCGGTGGAAGTCGGTCCAGGCGAGGGGGAAGAGGGTGCGCCATTCTGCTTCGACTGCGGTGGGGTCGATTGAGGGGTGCTTGATGGCGAGGGCGGCGCGGAGGGTGGTGAAGTAGTGGTCTAGGAGGGCGGGTCCTTGGGCTTCGCAGGCGGAATCGTCTAGGCAGGAGCCGATGAAGTAGGCGAGGTCCTTCATCCCGCAACCGGCGCCGACGTATTGGAAGTCGACGGCTGCCACTTGGTCGCTGGAGGGGGTGAAACAGAAGTTGGCGAGCTTCGCATCACCATGGACGAGGGTTTGGTAGCGGGCCTGGGTGAGTGCGGCATCGAGGGCGGGTGCGGCTTTTTTTAGGGGTAGGTCGGCAGGGGTAGTGAGGTTTGCGAGTTCCTCGCTGCGGGTCGCGAGGTGCCAGTAGGTTCCGGTTTCCCAGAGGTCGTTCGGTGGACTTTCCATAAAGGTGGCATGGAAGTTGGCGAGCCAATCGAGACAGGCAGTGAGTGGGACTGACGCGCCCGGGGTGTGGCGGACCGGGTAGCCCGCGGCATCGAGATCTTCTAGGACGAGGAGGATCTCATCTTTATGTTGGTCGAAGGTGAGGAGCTTTGGGATGCGGCAGTCTGCTCCACAACGCTCGCTCCAATCGCGATACCACGATGTTTCGACTTGGTAGGATTTGAGCTTCCGCTGGTGAGAGAGGTCAGAGTTCCAGCCGCGCGGGTGGTGATCTACGGCGGCCATGTGGATGTGTTTTACGATGACGCTTTGGCGAGTGCTCCCCTCTAACTGGACGCGAACGATCTGCCCGTAACCGCTCCAGAGTTCCTGTATGATCTCGGTGACTTCCATGGCGGAGGCCCCAGAGGCCGCGCAGATGGCGGCCTGAAAACGCGGACTAAGATCAAGAGTCATGGGGAGGGGAATCCTAATTTCTAAATGGTCGAAACTCGAAACAAATTCAAAATGAAAAACTCCTACCAAGCAATAGGACCTATCCCCTCAACCGTTCCGTGTGATCCGCGTATTCCGTGGTTAAAAATCCCTCCAACCAAGACGAGAGGAAGTGTCTAGACATGGTCTGCCGTAGCGTGCGTTTCATATTTCGCTTTCGGCTGAGAGTGGTGCCCTTAAGATGAGGAATCGGGTTCTTAAATCCCCTGGTTTTACAGTGATGTCTTTTTCTTCCATTCAACGTTTCACGGTTTCGGTGTCTCAGCGCGTCCGGCGGTCTTGTGAATTTCTGGGGAAGTGGTTAGCTCGTAACCCTCAGCGTAAAGCGTGGTTCTACGCACCTGAGAATATCACGACTCCGGCTGAAAAATACCGCCAGGTGAATGAGGACTACTTTGCCGATCTACACGCGCAGGAACGGATGTTGGCGGATCACCAGCGGATGGACTTTTATCACGAGGCGATTCGCCGGAAGATAAAGGCAGGGGACCGCGTGATCGACCTAGGAACTGGGACGGGGATTTTGGCGGCGTTTGCCTCCCGCCAAGGCGCGGAGCAGGTTTATGCGGTGGATCATTCCTCGATCATCGAGCATGCCAAGATGTTGGCGGCGGAGAATGGGATTGAAAACGTCGACTTCGAGGATGTCCATAGCTCAAAGTTGTACCTCGATGAGGAGGTCGATGTGATCTTGCATGAGCAGATTGGAGACTTTCTTTTCGATGAGGCGATGGTGCCGAATGTGTGTGATCTACGGGACCGCTTTCTGAAGCCGGGTGGCTTGATTTTACCAAGTCAGTTCGAGTTGTTTTGTGAGCCGATCACGATGAATGATGACCGGCGTGAGCCCTACATTTGGGAGCTGACGGATGTGCACGGGTTTGACTTTTCCAGCATGGAGGAGAGCCGCCCTGAGAATGCCGAATACCACGGCTTAGTGAGCTGTGACTTAGGGGTGGTGAAGCACTTCATGGGGAAGCCTGAGCCCATCATAGAGGTGGATCTGCACACCATCACGGAGTCGACCTTACCACTCACAATCACCTTTAAGCGAAAGGTGATCAATGCTGGGATCCTCGATGGATTGGTGATCTATATGAAGGCCAAGGTGGATGAGGATCTGGTCCTAAGCTCCAGCCCGCTCGATCCAAAGCGGGCTCCGCACTGGGGGTATCGCATCCTGCGGCTCGATCAGCACGAGGCGAAAGTCGGCGATGAGATGGAAATCACCCTCGCGGTGAAAGACTGGGCTGACCCGGAGACCTGGCGCTGGAGTTGCGGGGTCTGGGACGCTGAGCAGTTAGAGGAATAGGGGCGCTCGGTTGAGGGGCCTAAGTTGCAAATAACCGCAGAGGCGCAGAGGTCGGGGAGTGCCGCAGAGGAGGAAAATGTCCGGAGTTTATGATACTCCACGACTCTCTGTCGTAAAACTCTGTGAGGTCCTCTTCAACGGGGACCTACTCAGTGGGGGCTTTCGCTTGCTGGAGCGCTTTCGCTTCGTCCAGTGCCTTGAGGATGCCAGGGCCGATCTTGCGCCACGTTTTAGTGTGGAAGAGGGCGACGGGATGTTGGGCTTTAGAGTAGGGGCCGGACTTGGCTCCGTAGCGGATGCCTTGGCGGGCCGCTACCAGTGACTTGTAGGCGTGGTCTGGGCTGCCGTTTGCGTAGTCTTTAGAGTCTTGAGTTTCACCGACCGAGATGAGGCCAAGCTCGGTGAAGACATCGTTCATCGCGCTGCGGGCTGCGGAGTCGCGGGGGACGGCGAGGAAGGGGAAGCGGAAAAAGCGCTGGCGTTCATAGCCCGGGCGCTCGGCGGCGTAAGCTTCTTCGAGGCATTCTTCGACGAAGTAGAGGCCTACGATGCAGAGGTCCATCTTGGCTGATCCAAGTTTAAAGTTCCGCATGTTCTGGTGGAAGGCGGTGTGGTTATGAACTTCGGCCAGCCATTGGTCGCCTTTCTTGATTTTAATCAATTGCCGGATCACGGTCACGAATTCCACGCGCTTGGTGTCGAGGAGAGCGCGGCAGGCTTTTTTGCGTTCCTCGCGGTCTTGGATCTTAAAGAAAGGGCTGAGGGAAGGGGTGGCGAGGCCGGGGACATTGGCAAAAAAGACGGCGCGTGCTCCGCGAGGTTCTAGGTCTTTCATGATCTCCATCGCGCTCGCTTCGCTCGCGGAGAAGGGGACGAGCTGGTCGTCAAAAGTGAGCACTGCATTGTAGTAAAAGCGCGGCTCGGTGGGCATGAG
>JALZWJ010000027.1 GCA_023300065.1 Akkermansiaceae bacterium | reverse complement strand
GGACGGGGGAGGAGCCAGAATTTTGAGGAGTCGATCCAGCGGCCGGCTCCGGCATCGGCAAAACGATCTGTGGGGGAGGGCCAGATGTTTTCGGGGGGCAGTGAACCAAAGACTCTGAGATAGCTGTCGAGGGTCTTGCCATACCAGTCATGGAATTTTTCGCCTTCGTTTTTTCCTCCTTTAGTGGGGCCGTGATGGAGGTCTTTCTTGAGGGTGTCGCGGCAGAGATCGTGCCAGTAGCTACGCGTGTAGACGAGATGGAGGTGCCAGGCTTGATCGACTTCCTCCGATGGGGTGACGGGGTGGCCGGAGATCATGGCGAGTGCGATGAAGCGCTGGTATTCGTGAATTACTTGAGCGGCGAAGGCGTGAGTCCAGGCTTGCTCGCGGGCGAGGCGGCTGGTGAAGGAGAGTGAGGCCTGCGGCTCATCGAACTCGAAGGACATGATGTCTTCTATGAGTTGTTGATTTTTCGCAGATATGGGATCATCCATCTTGTGCCCAATATTACCCTGATTAATCAAAATGAAGCGAAGTAAAATTCTTAAGGTGGCGAGGTGGCTCGCTGTGTTGGCTTTGCTTGTTGGATTGTTTGCGATCGTTCTGATTTTGAATTCAGATCGGTCGGCGAGGAAGGCGGCAGAGGGGAAGCTTTTTGATGAGGCGGCAGAGGTTCCTGAGACGTCGGTGGGGCTGGTATTTGGCTGTTCTAAGACTTTTCAGGGACGGCAGAATCTCTACTTCATGCATCGTATCGCGGCTGCAGTGGGACTGTGGGAGGCGGGGAAGGTGAAGTGCTTTATCGTCTCTGGTGATAACCATGCGCACGACTATAATGAGCCGCAGGATATGAAGGATGCGATGGTGGAGAAGGGTGTGCCGGCGGATAAGATCGTGTGCGATTATGCAGGGCTGCGGACGCTGGATTCTGTGGTGCGGGCGAAGGAGATCTTTGGGGTCGAGAAGGTGGTGCTGATTTCACAACAATTTCACAATGAGAGAGCGGCGTATCTGGCGGCCTCGATCGGTCTCGAGGTGGTGGGTCTGAATGCTCAGGCGGTCGGTGGCCCCTCTGCAAAAGCAAACGCGCGCCGCGAAAAGCTGGCGCGCGTTAAAATGTGGCTGGATGTCAATGTGCTGAAGACGGAGCCCAAGTTTCTGGGGGAGAAGGAAGAGCTACCGCTCTAAGCGGGAACTTACTTTAGCTCTTTGATCTTGAGATTCTTCCAGGCGGCGGTGTAGGGGCCTTTCTTTTTGCTGATGCTGTGGACTTGGAGGCCGATGTGGCCTTGTGGGTGGGATTTGAAGGTGCCTTTGTGGGTAAGGTCGGAGACGGCTTCTCCGTTGATCCAAGTTTTAATATTAGCTCCGTTTGCGATGATGCGGAAGTGGTTCCACTCGCCATCTTTCATGTGTTTGTGAGGAATAAGTTTGGCCTTTGGGGTGACCCATCCGCGGCCGGTCGCTTCTCCGTAGATGTAGCCGGACTCAGCGCCCTTCTTGCCGCTAGCCTCGATCTCGACTTGTGGGCCGTAGATGCGGCCACCGTATCCGTGCTTCTTGGCATCTTTAAGGAGGGCGTGAACCATGACGCCGGAGTTGAGAGAATCGTGCACTTTCACGTCGAATTCTAGCTCGTAATTTCCGTAGATTTTATCGGTGGTGAGGAAGGTGTTTGGACTGCCTTCTTCGGTAGTTCCTACGATGGTGTCTCCCTCGATGGTAAATTTGGCTTTGCCGCTTTTGATAGACCAACCATCGAGGTTTTTACCGTTGAAAAGAGGGGTCCAGCCGGAGTCGAGTTCTTTGATCTGGAGGTTGCGGTACCAGACATCATTGCCGTGATCTTGAAGGTAGATATAGCCGGTGGAGTTGGTGGCGAAGGTGGGGTGAGTTTTGAATTTAGATGCGGCGTGGGCCGCTTTCCATTCATCACTGCCGACGGTGACATCGACGACCAGTTTGCCGTTGAGGTAGTGTTGAAGGTGACCGCCAACCGCGACGATGCGGGAGGAGTTCCACTCGCCAACGGGGTTAGCGCTGCCTTGATCGGAAATTGGGAAGAGGTCGTAGAGCGCGGCGGCTTGGCGCTTTGGCGATTTTTGGCCATCAGGATGATCGTTGTCTAGAACTTGGTATTCGAGGCCGAGGGTGCTCTTTCCGTATTGAGCGACGCGGTATTTCACCCCGCTGTTTCCTTTTTCGGAGATTTTCCATTCCCAGCGGAAGTCGAAGTCACGGTATTCTTTGGTGGAGTAGAGGTCGCCGCCTTTGGCCGCACGGTGGAGGATGCCTTTTTCGGCAATCCACTGACCTTCTTCGATGGATTCACCGGATGGATTGGTCCAGCCAGTGAGGGTTTCGCCGTCGAAGAGGCTGGTGAAGCCATCGTCAGCGTGGCTGAGCGAAAAAAGGGAGAAGAAGAGGAGTGAGTATTTCATATTGGTTAGAGTAACGTTTGTTTTGGGGGTGTTTTTTCAAAATGAATCATTTTATGCGCGTGCCATGGGATTGTTGATTCGTGTCACGACAAGTTCTATTTGTAGATGTCGGTGAGGTCGTGAATGAGATATCCCTCAGGGATGACGGCTCTGGGTGGTTTCTTTTTGACGAAAATCCGAGGTTGCACCGTGCGGTTATCGGGGTTGGTGTATCGGGATATTTTTCCCTCCAGTTCTGTGGAGAGGGCGGTGTAAGAGCGGGTGGAGCCCCACTTGCACTCGCCGAGATCAATGCGGTGATCATCCCGAACCCCGACGAGATCGATCTGGGTGTCTTTGTTCCAGAAAGAGCCGACAGCAATGTTGCCTTCCACTTTTTCACGGGTGTGCAGAAAAGGGAGCGCTTCTTGGCAGAGGCGTTCGAAACATTGGCCGAAGTAGGACTCGAGCTGGGGTTTGATGAGGCGATCGTAGGCCTTGACCGGTCCGTCTTTGCGGATGAGAGATTGGTTTGGAAAAACGAAACGGAACCAGAAGCGGAGGACTGGGTCTTCGATCCGGAAGCGAACGCTGCGGTTTGCGGGTTTACGAGTCGTGACCGGGTAGTGGCGGGCGATGTAGCCGAGGTCGGTGAGCTGCTGTAGGTAATAATAGAGGGAGCGGTCTGGGAGTCCGCTAGTTGCTGCAATCTTTTTGGCGGTGGGTGCGCCGTTGGCGATGGCCATGAGAAGGGTGTAGTATTTTTCAACTTCGCGGAGTTCCTCGCGGAGGAG
>JALZWJ010000026.1 GCA_023300065.1 Akkermansiaceae bacterium | reverse complement strand
TGAGGTCGCCGGGGAGGCTGGTTTGGGAGAAGCTGGTGTAGAAGTCGGTGAGGCCATCGTAGTCTGCATTGGCGAAGGGGAGGCCGATGCGGTTGAAGATGAAGGCGTCGGCAAAACCATTAAAGGCGTGGACGGTGGCGAGGGGGGTGACGAAGCCATCGCCGAGATACTCGATGCCTGCGTTTACGGAAGTGCTCCCGATTTTGGTGGAGTATTTGAGGTGGCCGTAGAGGGCTTGGTAGTCTCCGCCTTCGCGGGTGGCGGTGCCGTCTTGGTAAGCGAATTCGGCGTAGAGGCCGTTGTTTTCGATGAAGGCTCCGAAGGTGTTGCTGTCACCTATGGAGAGGATGGGTCCGGCTGGGTTGCTCTTGGTGGGATCGAGGTCGATGAGGTAGGCGTAGCCTCCGATTTTTCCGAGGTCGGTTTTGGTGGTGAAGTCGAAGAGGTGGATGTCGCCTTCGAAGTCGCGGAGGGGGTGGCTGCTGGGTGCGCTGGTGCCAAAGATGCGCTGTACGCGGTTGGCGTAGACGTAGCTGATGGAGACGTTGTTTTTGGCGTATGCGAGTTGGGCGGCATCGAAGGTCTGTTCGTTTTGACGCCAGCCGACGTTGCCGATGAAGGCGGCGTTATTCCGGATAATGCGCTGGCGGCCTACGGTGGTGGTGAAGCCACTCTTGGTGTATTTGAGGTAGGCTTGGTTAAGTTCGGCGTTGTTCGGATCACCAATGAAGGTGTTTCCGAATTCGAAGGGATCGGTCAAGCCACCGGGGCTCTGGAGGCCGTTAGGGAGGGGATTGGAGGCGAAGTCATCGACGAGTGCGCGGGTGCTTTCGCCTTCGATGTAGGCGGAAAAGCCATTGAAGCTGCCGATTTCAAGGCCGAGTCGTCCGCGGATGGTGAAGGCGTGGGAGGCTTGGAAGGTTTCTTCATCACGGAATTCGTAACGAGTGCGGAAGTCGCCTTTGAACTTGAGCTTCTCCATGAAATTTGGGGTGTGCGTAGTGCCGATAGGCACTTCTAGTAATGGACTGAGATCTCCTCCGAAGGAGGGCAGGATGCCTAGGGTAGTGACGGTAAGAGTAAGGGCGTGGCGGATCATGGTGGTAGGGAAAGAGCGCGCGTTGTGCCATGATTCGAGAGGCGATTTGGTTTTAACTATGACTGCGGATCATGGCATCAGGAGACGAGGAGGACGATGATGAGAAGGATTGCCAATGTGGCAGAGAGGAGCTTCCAAAAGAGGAGGGGGTTACGCTCGATAAAGGGGAGGGCGTCCTTGCCGAGGAGGGAGTAGTCGGGGCGGCGGAGGTTACCGAGGAACTCTGACATGGATTCGTGACGGGCGGTGGGGGTGGGGGAGAGGGCTTTTTTAAGCGCGGCATCAAACCAAAGGGGGACCATGGGATTATGGCGGGTAGCGCTGATATATTTTAAGGTGGTGAAGTCGCGAAGAGACTGGGCTTTTTGCCAAGGTTCGCCGAAGGGGTGCTGTTGTTTTGTGACGAGAAAGTAGGTGATGGCGGCGATGGAGAAGAGGTCGGACTTGGTCGAGGGACGAGCGCCGTAGCGGTATTCTGGGGCGCTGAAGTCGATGGTTCCGAGGGCGCTGTGGCGATCGAAGGGGGAGGAGATCTCAGTGATGCCGCCGATGTGGCAGGAGCCGTAGTCGATGATTTTCACGATGAGGCCGGGGAGGACGAGGATGTTGTCCGGCTTAAGATCTTGGTGGAGGGTATCGTGTCGATGGAGCGAGCGGGCCCCGCTGATGATCTGTGAGATGATGGCGACGATGTCATCAAGGGCGGCAGTTGGATTTGCCTCGATCCATTTGGTGAGGGTGATGCCTTTGATGTGTTCGAGGAGGTAGTAGCAGGAGGTTTGGGGGCGTGGGGATCGGCGGATTTTGACGAGATTGAGATGGCGGGTACGGAGGCCGATCCATTCTTCGAGGGCGAAACGTTCGAGGTAAGAGGGGTCATCGCTGAAGCTCACGGAGGGTGTCTTCATGACGAGTTGCTCGCCAGTTTCTTGGTCGGAGACGAGGTAGAGTTGGGTGTTTTTTGTGGCGGCGAGGGTGGTGTTGATGCGGAAGCCATCGAGGGTGTCGCCGGGGGAAAGTTCGGGAGGAAAGGGGAGCCTTGTGAGGCGGCGGAAGACCTCGTCTTTGTCGGAATCTGGGAGGGCGTCGATCTTTAAGATGAGGCAGGAGCGGTTATCGTCCGAGTGCTGGGTGAGTTTAGCGAGCTGGTCGGCGGCTGCTTGGGGAGGGTGGATTGAGAGGGTGGTTTGGATTTGATCGGGCGGGATTTCTTCGTGGATGCCATCGGTGGTGAGGAGGAAGGTATCGCCTGTTTGGAGGTCGAAGGAGCGGTAGTCGACCTGTGGATTAGAGGTGAGACCGAGGGCGCGGGTGAGGTAGGGACTTTGCCCGGAAGAGAGGGAGGAGTGGTCTTCTGAAAGCTGCTCTAGTTGGCCCTCGCGGATGCGGTAGAGGCGGGAGTCTCCGATGTGGAAGAGGTAGCCGGTGTGGCTTTTTAGGACGAGGGCGGTGAAGGTGCAGAGCCAGCCTTTTTCCTGATTAGCTTGGCCGAGGCCTTGGGAAAAGAGCCAGCGGTTTAGGGCGCCGATGACGCGGTGACCGGCGGTTTTGACTTCCCATGGTTCGGGGGTTTCGTAGTAATCATTGAGGAATCCTAGAACGGCGGATTGGCTGGCTTCGGCCGCGGCAGAGGCGGCGCTGACGCCATCTGAAATGACGGCGGTGATGCCCTTGGTGGCGAGGCGTGAGTCGTGGGGGATGCGGGTGCCGAGGGCGTCTTCATTCCTTTCCTTGGGGCCGGTGTGAGTGGCGTGGCCGAGTTGGACTTTGAGATCGCCTTGGAGATGCATAGATTGGTTGTTGGGGGGGGCTTGGGCTGCGGGTGGCTGAGAGGGGAGTTAAGAGTGAAGAGGTCGCGCCTCGCGACTCTTAATTCGGAGTTCATCAATCCCGCAGTGGGAGTTTCTGGGCTGTGTTAGCCAACTTCTATGAGTTCTACGGTTCCATCTTCGTTCACTTCGGAGACGTGGCCCTTTGGTTCGGTGAGGAAGTAGGAGGCGATGAATCCCATGATGGAGGATGCGGCGATGATGTTGAAGAAAGTGGAGGCATCGACGAAGGAGTAGATGGTGAGAAAGGTAACTGCTCCTACGTTTCCGTAAGCACCTGCCATGCCGGCGATTTGTCCGGTCATGCGACGTTGGATGAGGGGGACCATGGCGAAGACGGCGCCTTCACCCGCTTGGACGAAGAAGGAGCAGCACATGGTGGCGAGGACGGCGAGGGCGATGGGCCACCCGCTACTGATTTGACCGAGGGTGAGGTAGCCAACAGCGAGTCCGACGAGGAGGATGATCATGGTGCGACGTCTGCCGAACTTATCGCTCATCCAGCCACCGCCGGGGCGGGCGGCGAGGTTCATGAAGGCGAAGCCGGAGGCGAGGAGTGCGGCCTTGGTCATGCTGAGGTCGAAGGTATCGGCAAAGAAGCCGGGGAGCATTGAAACGACGGCGAGTTCTGAGCCGAAGGTGATGAAGTAGTTGATGTCGAGGATCGCGACCTGCCGGAAGGAGTAGCGTTGATACTCGGGGACGCTGCCGGTTTTGAGCATCTCTCGGTTCACCTTGATGATTTGGGAGGTTTGGAAAATGAAGAGGGCGATGAGGGCGAGGTAGATGATGGTGACGCCGGTCTGGGGGAGGAGGGCGACGCCACTGGGGGAAAGCTTCCATGTGAGGACCGCGAGGGCAGCATACATGGGGATGTTCATGGCGAGGAGGAAGTAAAAGTCGCGTTTGTTGGAGACCTCGAGCCCGCCGGATTTCTTGGGCTTAAAGTAGGTGGAGCCTTTTGGGGTATTGCGGACTGAGCGGTAGAAGATGGTGCCGTAGAGGAAGGCAACAGCGGAGATGGAGAAGAGGGCGTAGCGCCAGCCATTCTCGCCACCGAAGGCGAGGGCGAGGCTGGGAAGGATCATGGCGGCGGCGGCGGAGCCAAAGTTTCCCCAACCTCCATAGATTCCCTCGGCGAGGCCGACATGGCGAGCTGGGAACCATTCACCGACCATGCGGATACCGATGACAAAACCTGCTCCGATGAAGCCCATCAGGAAGCGAGTGAGGGCGAGCATTTCGTAACTGTTAGAGAGGGCGAAGGTGGAGCAAAGGACGCCGCCGAGCATGAGCATGATGCTGTAGGTGAGGCGGGGGCCTACTTTATCGACCAAGATGCCGACGATGATGCGGGCGGGAATGGTGAGGGCGACATTAAGAATGAGGAGGGCCTTCCACTGAGCCTTGGTGAGGTCGAAGGCTCCCATGATTGAGTCGCGCATCGGGGCATGACTGAACCAGAGGACGAAGGTGAGGAAGAAGGCAAACCATGAGAAATGGAGGGTGCGGATGGCGGGTTTTTTGAAGTCCACCATACTCATTTTTTCGGGTGCAGAAGGAGCGGTCATATGATGAACCGCTCCTAGCGCATGCCATACCATGAGAGGTAAGAATGGTGATGGATGAGTATGATTCGGGCTCATGGATGGAGGATGGAGGCAAAAAGCGCTGAATTAGGTGGCGGTTTGGGAGGATTTATTTTTCCTTAAAAGGGTATGGGAAAAGGAGGAAAAGGATTTGAAGCGAATCAGGAGCGGCAGCAGCATTTGCAGAGCTTTGGGAAAGATCTGGCGAGGCGGGCGAAGTCGACTTGTGAGTTGAGCTTGGCGAAGGGGGTGGCTTTGAAAATTTATGAGGTGCCTCCTGAGCCGAAGGAGCCGGACTTTGAGAGGTGTCTTTTTCTTTCGGAGGAGGTGGTGGCGGCGCTGAAGAAGCCCGCGCTTTTGGTGGCGGATGAGTGGCGGCATTTGGGGGAGTTGATCTGGTCAGAGTTGCCTCTGCAGCAGGTGATGGCGTATCGGATATTAAGTTATTTAGGGAAGAAGTATGATTGGTGTGCGGAGATTCTAGAAGAGGCGTATCTGGATGATGAGGTGATTTCTGCAGCGCAGGCGGTTCCTTTAGGGTGAGGGCGGCGATAAGTTGGCGATGACAGGTTGCAGCATTACCATTCAGCGACAGAGGATTTATCGATCGTCAGATCATCGTAGAAATTTCTCTTCATTCTCACCGGTTGGGCCCTCAGCACCGGGCTCCATGCCCGGAATTTCTCGGCCAAGACTCCGCCGCCCAACACCGGCCCGCTCTTCCCCTTCATCGATACTGATGGGGATAGCTTCAGTGACATTGCAGAAACGGCTTTCGGCTCCAGCCCTACTGACTTTGCCGATAGCCCCGACTATTCATTCTCCCCCGAGCGGCCAAACGTCGTCATCATCTATGCAGATGATATGGGCCTTGGTATGTTTGCTTACGGTGATCTCTTCGGCACTCCCAGCCTTGCCGTCACTCCGCACATGAATGCGCTTGCCGCAGAAGGCACCCTTTTTACTCAAGCCCACTCATCGAACGGGATCTGCATTCCCAGCCGTTACTCCCTGTTCACCGGAAAATATAATGAGCGCAAGTTTAATGGCACCTCCAGGCATTACGGATTCTTTTCCGCCTCCGTCCCGGAAATCCCGATCAACAGTGATGTGACGATCGCGGAGGTTCTAAAAACCCAAGCTTATGACACTGCCGCCTTTGGCAAATGGCACCTCGGTGGATCTTGGTTTGCTCTCGGCACCAACACTCGTATCACGAACAACCCGACCGAACCGACGAGCGTGGACTGGGCCCGCCCGGTCGAGGGCCATGCGGTAGCATCGTGGTCTCCTCGATCCGTGGCGACCTTAGACTCAAGACAACGGATGGTTGGAAATTTATCGACGCCACCGCTGGAAGACACGCCATTTCCTGGGATTCCGCGAACGCTGTCATCGCAAACTCGACGGGCATCGATCAAGGCCTACCAAAGCAGCTCTTCCACCTCGCCCTCGACCTCGGTGAGGACAACAACCTCATTTCTAGTCTCGGTAACAACACCGATTCCCTGCCAAAATCTTACGAGCTCCTCCACGGACTGGACCCCAATTCCCCCAGAGATGCTTTTACCGATCTGGATGGGGATGGGGCGAATAATAGCGAAGAATTCATCGCCGGCGCCGACCCTGCCGACTCCGTTGATGTCTTCCGGATCACTCGCTTTGAGAACTCTGCGACCGGAATTACCCTCACCTGGCCCAGCGTGCTGGGCCGCACCCATACCATCGAGTGGTCTACCGATTCTCATTAACATTCCTGGAAACCTTACCAGACTCTTCGTCCGGATTGAGGTGGAGGCGTCAAACTAGGCGGGCGGTATGCCGGGCTCTCCTTCTGCTTGAAAGAGGACGGGGAGGACACTTTTGAAGGTGTCCTCCCCGTGAGGTGGTTGAGGGTGCGGGGCCCTTAAGGTTTGAGCTTACTTCCTTTTGCGGGTGAGAAGGAGGCCGGTGAAGGCGAAGCTGCAGAGAAGGAGGCTGGATGGTTCAGGGATAGCTTGGAGGTTTCCGTTAATGGAGGCACTGCTGATGAACACTGAGTCGGACTGGCTGCCGCCCCATGCAGTGTATTCTACGCGGTAGCTTTCCCCTGCGGTGACATCGAACGGAGTGGTGAAGTCGGCCACTTGGGTGGTCGTCGTGAGGGTGGGGAAAAATGCGGAAGAGTAAAACTGGGTGTTGGTGGTGGAGACGACGTTGTTCGATGAGTCCAGAACTCGCGCGGCCCAGAGTCTAGGAGAGGTCGAGAAATCTGTGGAGGCATGCCCCAAGGTGATGCCGGTCAAGGAGCCTGCCGCAGCCGGATCGATGGTGAGATTGAAGCTTAAGGAGTTAAACCAATCCCGTGAATCTCCCATGGTCCAGCCAGTGGTGATGATTCCAAAATCCGGATTGTAGGCGGTTCCGACGCTGCTTGGGGTTACGTTCCCATTCCCCACAAGAAAGGGGGACTGGGTGGTGGCATCGATGCTCTGAAAGTTTGCAGCTCCATCAGTGAGGAAGTTAAACTCCATGACTTGGGCTGAGGCTGCGAGCGGAAGAGCGATGAGGGACGAGATGATTTTTACGTTCACGGTGTTATTGGGGTAAGCGGTGGTTCTAAAGACGGGATCTGAGGAGAGCAATAGGCAATAGGGAGTTTTGGTTTCTCTGAATAATAAGGGTTATTAATGATCGGAGGGTGGAATTGAATGACATGGGGATCAGTTGGTATGCGCTCTGCTTATGGTTAGGAGAAATGACTGAGCTTCCGGATTTGAGACAAGTGAGATCACTGGTGGCAGTGGCGGAGACGGAGAGCTTTACGAGGGCGGCGGAGAAGCTGGGGGTGACGCAGTCGGCGGTAAGTCACTCGATCCGGGCGCTGGAGACGATGCTGGATTGTAAGTTGGTGGAGCGGTCCGGGAAGCGGGTAGCGCTCTCTCAAAATGGCACGATTTTATTGCGAAGATTTAAGGGAGCAATCGCGGAGCTAGAGAAGGCGCAAGATGAACTGGGCTTGCTGAAGCGCTGGGGCCAAGGGCGCTTGCGGGTGGGGGCCACGCATACGCTCTGCACGTATCTTTTACCGAAGGCGCTGCAGGAATTCCGGAAGCTGTATCCGCGCAGTGAGATCCACATCGAGTCGGGGGATACCTCGGAGTTGATCGAGTCGCTGGACCGGAGTGAGATAGATCTAATTTTGGGGATGGCTGGTCGGGAGCCAAGCTGGGCGCGCTTTGATCCAATCTTCGAGGATGAATTGGTCTTCGTAGTCGCTCCGACTCATCCGTGGGCGGAAGCCGGATCGGTGGCAGCTGAGGAGGTGGGGAAGGAATCGTTCCTCGTGTATAAGCGTAATAGTGAGACGTATCGTTTTTTGAAGAGGTCGTTTGAAGAGGCCGGAGTGCGCCTTCGCCCTAGCTTGAGTCTGGGCGATATGGGCGCGATCAAGGAGATGGCGAAGGTGGGGGTCGGAGTGGGGATCGTGGCTCCTTGGGTCGTGGCGGATGAGGTGGCGAAGGGGGAGCTGGTGGCCCTGCCATTAGGCATCGCCAGCCGCCGCCGGGCATGGGGCCTGCTTTGTCACGAGGGCCGCCAGCTGAACATGGTGGAGGAGGATTTTTTACGAATCTGCCGGAAGGTGACGCTGACCTTCACGGGCGCGGAGAATGAGGCTTAGTCATTCTTTTCGGTGAGTTCTTTTAGGAAGGCTGCTTTTTGTTCTGGGGTGATTTTTTCGGTGACGAGGACGCAGCGGGCGAG
>JALZWJ010000025.1 GCA_023300065.1 Akkermansiaceae bacterium | reverse complement strand
TCCATTAACTCTGAAGCCAGCATGGGGATCTATGGAGTGCGGAGGGTATCGAGGAGTTGTTGGATGATGGCGTCTGAGTCCATGTCCTCGGCTTGGGCCTCGTAGCTGGGAATGATTCGGTGGCGGAGAATGTCTGGTGCGATGGCTTTGACATCTTCCGGGAGGACGTGGGCACGGCCATCAAGGAAGGCGAGGCAACGTGATCCGCGGATGAGCTGGATGGTGGCACGGGGGGAGGCCCCGGCGGTAATAAGGGGGTCGAAGGCTGAGAGGTCTAGGCCGCTTTGGCGTTCGGAGAGCTGGGTGCGGCCCTCGGTCCGAGTGGCGAAGACGATGTCTAGGATGTAGTCTTCGATTTTTGGGTCGACGTGGATTTCATTAATGAGCGAGCGAGCGGCGGTGACGGTCTCCAGCGTGGTGACGGCGGAGGCGGATGGCATGGACATGGTGGAGGACATGCGGCGTAGGACCTCGCGTTCTTCATCACGTTTTGGGTACCCTACGATGACTTTCATCATGAAGCGGTCCATTTGTGCTTCCGGAAGGGGGTAGGTGCCTTCTTGGTCGAGCGGGTTTTGGGTCGCCATGACGAGGAAGGGGTCTGGCAGTTTCCGAGTTTCGCCACCGAGGGTGACTTGTTTTTCTTGCATGGCCTCAAGGAGGGCAGACTGGACCTTGGCGGGAGCGCGGTTGATCTCATCTGCTAAGAGGAGGTTGGTGAAGATGGGGCCATCTTTCGCGGTAAATTCTTGCGTGCCAGGGTTGTAGATATGGGTGCCGATGACATCGGCAGGCAAGAGGTCCGGGGTGAATTGAATCCGGCCAAAGTTGGCTGAGAGAGTCTGGGCGAGAGTGTTGACGGCGAGGGTTTTGGCGAGCCCAGGGAGGCCCTCGACAAGGAGGTGGCTGCCAGTGAGGAGGCAGACGAGCATGCGGTCGACTAAGTGAGTCTGGCCAATCAGAACGCGTGCGATTTCTTCCCGCAAAGGGGGGACAAAAGCAGCGCGAGTCTGGATTTCAGCGGAGAGTTCTTCAGGTGTCATAAAAGTGTATCGGGAGTGTCGTGATGGGTTTTGGAGGAGGTTAGCACTCCCATAAAAAAGAGCGACCGCGCAATTAGAGAATCCTAAGGAAGAAACGTCTCCAAAGATGATTTTTTTTTAAGAAAGAGAAGTTTTTGGGGCTTGGAGAGGGTGGCGTGGTTTGCGTAGGGTTCTGGATATGAATTTCCCAATGGTTTACGGCTCATTGTTGCTGAGTTTTTCGGGGCTGACTCTGAGTGGTCAGTGGGCGAGTTGGCGGGGGCCGAATGGGAATGGCTCGGTGGCTGAAGGTGTCTTGCCGATGGAGTTTAGCGCGGAAGGAAAGAATGTTGTTTGGAAAACGGAGTTACCGGGGCGGGGCTGCTCCACGCCGATTGTTTGTCAGGGGGTGATATTTTTGACGGCTCCGATTGAGGGGGAGGATGCGATCTTGGCTTATGGCTTAGATGGGAAGGAGAGGTGGCGTCAGAGCTATGGAGCGCAGACGCCAGGACGTGGTAATAAGTTGGGGAGTGGGGCGAATTCCTCTGCAGTCAGTGATGGGGAAACTGTGGTGGCTTATTTTAAGTCGGGATTAGTCGCTGCTTGTTCAAAAGAGGGGGAGAAGAAGTGGGATCTAAATCTGCAAGAGAAGTATGGGAAAGATTATTTATGGTGGGACCAAGGGACCTCGCCCGTGCTTTTTGAAAAGAGTGTGATTCTGGCTGTGATGCAGACGGAAGGGGATTCTTATCTGGTGTCATTGGACCTCGAGACGGGAAATGAGCTGTGGAAAGTTGAGCGGGAATTTAAGACGGCGAAGGAGTCTGGCGACAGTTATACGACGCCACATTTACTGACGATTGAGGGCGTTGAAACCATCGTGAGTTTTGGAGCAGATCACATCGCGGGGCATGAGGCCAAAACGGGGAAGCTTCTCTGGACCTCCGGCGGGATTAACCCTGAGATGAAGGCGATGTGGCGGACCATTGCGTCGTCGGTCTCGGTCGGTGGCATGCTGGTGGTTCCCCATGGGCGAGGTGAATACCTGATGGGGCTAAAGCCTGGTGGGAAAGGTGATGTGACGAAGAGTCATATCCTGTGGCGCAAGAAGATGGCGAATACCGACGCGGCTACTCCGGTTGGCCGGGATGGTGAAATCTACGTTTTGGTGGATCGTGGTAAGAAGCGAGGCGCGATCACTTGTCTAGATGTTAAGACGGGTGAGGTTCGTTGGGAGGGAAAGCTCCCCCGATCTGCGAGCACTTATTATTCTTCGCCGATTTTGGTCGGCGATACCCTTTGCTGCCCTCGTGAGGACGGGTTTGTCTTTATGGCTAAGGTTACCGCAGATGGGTTAGGCGAAGTGAAAGAGAATAAGCTCGGTGAGTCTTTCATTGCTTCGCCCATCTTTGTCGATGGGAAGCTCATTCTTAGAGGGCGTGATTTCCTCTGGTGTTTGAAGTAATGGCTTATTTGGCTGCGAGATGCGGGAGGATTTTATCCACGGCATTTGAGGCGGTGAGGCCATGTTTCTCGCGGAGGATCTCTGGCTTTCCGTGCTCTACGAATTCATCAGGCCAACCGATACGTTCGACCGGGGTGCTGACGACTGTGTCGTGAAGGAGTTCGATGATGGAGAGGCCGAAGCCATTGAAGAGGACGTGATCTTCAAAGGTGCAGACGACGCTGGATTTAGCTGCTAATTCAGTGATGGTGTGAGCATCAAGGGGCTTGATCCAACGAGGATTGATCAAGGTGACACTATAGCCTTTTGCTTCAAGGGTCGCCTTTGCTTCAAGTGCGAGTTCCATCATGGTCCCAAGTGGAATGAGGCAGACGTCGGTTCCTTCTTGAATCACTTCGGCTTGGCCGATGGTGAGGAGGGCTGGCTTGTCTTTGATCGGAGTGCCGGGGCCATTGCCACGAGGGTAGCGAATGGCGATGGGGCCTTCTTCGTAGTTGGCCATGGTCCAGAGCATGTCGATGAATTCATCTTCATCTTTAGGCTGCATGTGAACGAGGCCGGGGACGTGGCGAAGGTAGCCGATGTCAAACAGGCCGTGGTGAGTCGGGCCATCGTCACCAGAGAGGCCGCCGCGGTCCATACAAAGTCGGACGGGGAGGCTTTGCAGGGCCATGTCATGAATGATCATGTCATAGGCGCGTTGCATGAAGGTCGAGTAGATGGCGAGGAAGGGTTTGAGGCCTTCGGTGGCGTGGCCGCAGGCGAAGAGGGCTGCGTGCTCTTCGGCGATGCCGACGTCAAAATAACGCTCTGGGATTTCGTCTTTGAAGGTCTCTAGTTTCGTTCCACCGGGCATGGCGGCGGTGATGGCGGTGATCGATTTGTCTTCTTTTGCGAAGTCGGTGATGGCGCGACCAAAGAGCTCTGAGAAGGTGGGGGCACCAGCGGTAGTGGAGCCGTCTTCAACGTTGTAGGGTCCTAGGCCGTGAAATTTACCGGGCTTATCAAGGGCTGGCTGATAGCCGCGTCCTTTTTCAGTGATAATGTGGAGGATAACGGGCTCATCTTTCTCTTTCAGGTGTTCTAGGCTCTTGATGAGGGAGGGGAGGTCATGGCCGTCGATCGGGCCGTAGTAACGGAGGCCGAATTTTTCAAAGAGGACATTTGGAAGAAGCATGTTCTTCGCATTGCGCTCGACTTTATGGGCGAATTTACGGGCACCTGATCCAGCGACTTTCTCAACCAAGGTGGCCGCTTTTTCGCGGATCCCATTATAGGCTGGGTGTGTCTGGAGAGTGTTGAAATATTTAGCGAGGGCGCCGACGTTTTTATCAATCGACCATTCGTTGTCGTTGAGAACGACGATGCATTTTTTAGTGGTTACGGCGATATTGTTGAGGGCTTCGAGGGTAGGGCCACAGGTGAAAGCGGCATCTCCGGCTACTGCGACGACATGGTTGTCGGCACCTTTGAGGTCGCGGCCTGAACACATGCCAAGGGCGGCTGAAACGGCGGTGCCAGCATGGCCCGCTCCGTAGCAGTCGTGCTCGGACTCAGTTCGGAGGAGGAATCCGTTAAGGCCCTCATATTGTCGGATTGTTCCTATTTTTTTTGCCCGTCCGGTGAGCATTTTGTGCACATATCCTTGGTGGGAGACATCGAAGAGGAATTT
>JALZWJ010000024.1 GCA_023300065.1 Akkermansiaceae bacterium | reverse complement strand
GGCCACACCACTCGCGTCATGCAAGTGATCGAGACGCTCCGCGGACTGGGCGATATCCCGGTGATCGCCGGAAACGTCGTCACCGCGCAGGGGGCAAAAGACCTCATCAGCGCCGGCGCTAGCTGCCTGAAGGTGGGCGTCGGCCCCGGTTCGATCTGCACCACCCGCGTCATCTCTGGCGTGGGTATGCCACAATTCACCGCCGTGCAGAATGTCGCTGATGCAGCGCATGAGCTGGGCGTCAAGGTGATCGCCGATGGCGGCATCCGCTACTCGGGAGACATCACTAAGGCCCTCGCCGCTGGTGCGGACCTCGTCATGCTCGGCTCGCTCTTGGCGGGCACGCGTGAGAGCCCCGGCCAGACGGTGCATTCGCAAGGGCGGCGCTTTAAAACCTATCGCGGCATGGGCTCCATCGGGGCGATGCGCAAGGGGGCGGGCGACCGCTACGGACAGAACTCCAGCGGTAAGCTTGTCGCGGAAGGCGTGGAGGGACGCGTGCCTTACAAGGGGCCGCTCGCCGATGTCGTCTTTCAACTCATTGGCGGATTGAAATCCGGCATGGGATACGTGGGTGCTCTGGATCTGAAAGAGCTTCGTGAAAAAGCCGAGTTCGTCCGCATTACGGCGGGTGGACTTCGTGAAAGCCACGCGCACGATGTCACCATCACCGAGGAGCCGACCAACTATCAACCCGCTTCCTAGACTTTAGAACATGCAAGAGATCCAACACGTAGCCGTTCTCGACTTCGGCTCGCAATACACTCAGCTCATTGTCCGTCGCGTCCGCGAACTGGGCTTTTTCGCCAAGCTTTACTCACCAGAGGACATCGCCGAAATCGGTCAACCCGGTGCTGTGATTTTATCGGGCGGGCCAAAGAGCACGAGCGATCCCGATGCCCCAGACATCGACTTTGAGAAGCTGAAATCTTTTGGCGTGCCGGTTCTCGGCGTGTGCTACGGGATGCAGCTCCTGAACATCAAGTTCGGCGGCTCGGTGAAGGCGAGCGATAAGCGCGAGTATGGACCAGCCGCTCTGAAGCCGACTTGTGATGCCGATCTTTACAAGGGGATTTCCGCCGATTCCCAAGTCTGGATGAGCCACTCTGATACAGTGGAGAATCTCCATGCCGAGGCGAGAGTCATCGCGACCAATCAACACGGCACCCCAGTCAGCCTGAGCTGGCCGGGCGGATTTTACGGGATCCAATTCCACCCTGAGGTGACTCATTCCCACGAGGGCTTGGCGATTCTTAAAAACTTCCTAGATCAGGCAAGTGATCTCCAATCCTTCCGCATCGACGACTTTAAGCGTGAGATGATTGAAGGCATCCGCGAGCGGGTGGGCCAGAGGCAAGTGGTCTGCGGTGTGAGTGGGGGAGTCGATAGCACGGTTCTCGCCGTCCTCCTCCAAGAAGCGGGCGTCAATGTCCGTGCCATCTTCGTCGATAATGGCCTACTCCGAAAGGGTGAGTCTGAAGCGGTGCAAGCGAACTTTAAACGCATGGGGGTAGAGATCGAGACGATCGATGCCGCCGATGAATTCCTCGATGCCCTCGCGGGTAAGGAAGATCCTGAGGAGAAGCGCAAGATCATTGGGAACCTCTTCATTAAGGTTTTCTGGGACACCGTGGGCGATGCTGAGATGCTCGCACAGGGGACGCTTTACCCAGATATTATTGAAAGTGCCTCGAACGCCAAGTCGAAGGCATCAGTCATCAAGACTCACCACAACCGCGTGCCAAAGATCCTAGAACTGCAAGCAGAAGGCAAGGTGCTGGAGCCGCTGGCCGAGCTCTTCAAGGACGAGGTCCGCGAGCTGGGAACCGCTTTGAAAATCGACCCTGAGATCTTAGGCCGCCACCCCTTCCCAGGACCCGGCTTAGCAGTCCGCTGCCCTGGTGCAGTGGATCGGGAGAGGCTCGAAATCATCCGTGATTGTGATGCCATCTTCATTGGGAAGCTCAAGGAACACGGTTGGTATGACAAAGTTTGGCAAGCCTATGCGGGCTTAATTCCCGTAAAAACGGTCGGCGTGAAAGGCGATGAGCGCAGCTACGAATGGGCCACCAACCTCCGCGCTGTCATCTCAGAAGATGCCATGACCGCAGAGTGGGTGGACCTCCCCGCACAGCTCCTGCGTGAGGCGAGTCAGGATATTCTTAATCAGGTCAGCGGCATCAACCGCGTCCTCTACGATATCTCGACCAAGCCCCCCGCGAGCATCGAGTGGGAGTAAGACACATCCCGAGTGGGTGACCGGACTAAGATGGTGATTCCGTTTCTGTCGTTTTCGGCGAGGTGGTTGATAAACGCGTGCTTGTTTGTCACGTAGAGTGGGGGACACTTGCTTTATGAAACGCCGTCATTTTCTTTCTGGTTCGCTTGCTCTCTCGGCAGGCGCGGCTTTAGGACAGACCCCGCTGCCTCCGCTGCCTCCGCTGCCTCCGCGTCTGCGGTTAGGTTACGACAACTACGCGGTGCGGGCGATGGGGTGGAAGGCGAAGGAGCTAGTAGACCACGCGGTGAAGTTAAGGGTCGATACGGTGTTCATTACTGATCTGGATGCCTTTGTGAGCCTTGAAGAAAATGCGCTGACTGAGATTAAAAATTATGCGGACAAGAGGGGGATTCAAATCTACCTTGGGACGTGGAGCATTTGTCCGACATCGGTGAGTTTTAAGGACAAGTGGGGAACGGCGGAGGAGCATCTCCGCCTCGGGTTACGTGCGGCGAAGGCGCTGGGGTCCCCGTGTTGCGGGTGGTCCTAGGGAAAGGGGCTGACCGTCACACGGAGGGTGGAATTGAAGCGCGGATCACCGATACGGTGAAGGTGCTGAAAGGGAGTAAGAGTGTGTGTGAAGAATTGGGCGTAAAAGTGGCGATGGAAAATCATGCCGGTGACATGCATTCACTGGAGCTGAAATCTCTTGTCGAGCAGGCAGGCCCAGATTTTGTGGGGGTAAACCTCGATTCCGGAAATGCGGTGTGGACGCTGGAGACCCCGATGGAGAATTTAGAAAATCTGGGCAAATACACTCTCACGACGAGTCTGCGCGATACGCAGGTTTGGAAAAGTGACAATGGGGTGACCGCTCAGTGGACTGCGATGGGCGAGGGGATGGTGGATTGGGCAGCCTATTTCCGCCGGTTCAGGGAACTCTGTCCTACGGCCCCGGTGCAAATCGAGACGATCTCTGGCTTCAATCGTGAGCTCGCTTATAAGAGGGAGGGGTTTTGGGAAACTTGGCCAAAGGGCCAGCCCGCGAGCCTCGTAGCATTTGAAAAATGGGCAGCGAGTGGGAGCGCGAAACAGCCTCATCAGTCTGGTTCGCAGGAGGATACGGAAGCTTATCAGTTGGGGGAGATCGAGCGGAGTATCAGGTATTGTAAATCGCTCGGATTAGGGCTGAAGAAATAAGAACTCTGATGAAAGTCGTACTTTGGTTTGTGATTTTGGGGTCTCTTGTTCAGGGAGGCGAGCCACGGTTGGCGGCGTTGGGGAAGAAGGTTTTTTTAGATCCGTCTCTCTCGACTCCCCCGGGGCAGAGTTGTGCGAGTTGTCATGATCCTAAGACGGCTTTTGCCGATTTGAGGCGGGTTTCGCCCGGTGCGGTGAAGGGGCGGGTCGGGCATCGGAATGCTCCCTCGCTCATGTATGCGGGACTCATCGCTCCACAGCGGTTGGAGGACACCTATGATGAAAATGGCGAGGTGGAATATATCGTGGAAGGCGGGCTTTTTCTGGATGGGCGCGCGCACGATCTGCTCGAACAAGTTCGGCAGCCTTTCTTCGAGGCGAATGAGATGAACAATGCTGACGCGGGTGAGCTAGCGGGGAAGTTCCGGAGGGCACCTTATTTTAAAGATTTTGAGGGTGAGGTGAAACGTGATGAAGATTTAAACGAGAGAGCATTTGAGGCGCTCGTGGCCTTTCTCCGCGAGCCGATGTTCCGGCCCTTTAATGCGCGGATCGATGATTACTGGGCCGGGGATAAGGCCGCTCTGAATCTTTCGGAACGGAGAGGATTGGACGTTTTTGAGACCACTGGCGGCTGTTCCTCATGCCATCTCACCGGGTCGTCAACGTGGCTGGAGCCGCTTCTTTCTGACTCTGGTTTCGATAATGTGGGCGCGCCAGCGGTGGGTAAGCTTGATGTCGGCCTCGGCGGGGTCACGGGGAAGAAAGGGGAGTTGGGCCAGTTTAAAGTCCCCACTTTACGCAATGTCGCCCTGACAGCGCCCTACTTTCATAATGGCTCCATCGACACGCTACGGGAGGTGATGGAGTTCTATAACAAGCGCGACCTAGAACCGGAGCGCTGGGGCGTGACTGACTACCCTGAAACGGTGAATCATGAAGAGATGGGCGATCTTGGCCTGAGCGAGCAAGAGGTGACGGATCTCGTGGCCCTCATGGATGCTTTTACGGACAAGAGTCTTCTTGAGATGAAAGAGGGAGATCTTTTTCCGAAGACGGCCGCTGGGATACCATCGACGGAAGAGCGAAAGGCATTTTTTAAAGAGAAAGCACGGCCTGATCTGAGCTCGCCTCGGCGTCCGAGGTAGCGTGTCTCTACCGCTTGCGGCGCATGCCGAGGGCGAGGGCTAAAAAGGCCAAGGTCACGGAGCTAGGCTCTGGAATAGCGGTAGCGGCGGGGACGAGGGCGATGGCGGCCGCTAACTCGGATTGATACGAACCGATGTAGGAATAAGTAGAGGCGTCTCTTGTTTCTAAGGGATCTGGTCCCCGGGTGTTGACGAAGTTTCCGGGGAGGTCATTGAGGAGCAATGAGGCGGTGCCGAGGATGATGAGGTCATTCCCCGAAACGGAAAAGAGCGGGCTGCCAGAATCACCTCCTTGGACAACTGACTCGTGAAGTAAGGCTGGATTATCGTCTCCCGTGAGGTTGTTAAACAGGATGATCATGTCATTTTCAAATCCTGAGGGAACGTCGAGGGTGAGAGTGCCTCCGGGGCTCTCGAACGCTCCACTGCCTTCTTCGTAAAATGATTCGGCTTGGTTGGTCCCTAAGACATGATCGGCCACGGTTCCGGCGGCCCCTGCGACTTGATCGCCGCTCAGGTAGAGGGTGTCGCTGCCTAGCCCAAGGTCACTGAGGGAGTCCGCGTCCTGGGTGGTGACGGCGTATCGGGCGACGGCAGGAGCAATGACGGTGGTCGTGTATCCGAGCCAAAGGTCGGTGGTTCCGAGCCGGAAACCGCCCCCCACGGTGTGGGAAAAGGAGGAGTTTCCATCATCCGTTGAGAAGGTGACAATAGAGTTGGTGGCGGGACGGGAGTGGTTAGCGCTCAGGAAATAATTATCGCCGATCGCGGTTGCCCAGGTGCCATTCTCTGCGCGGCCAACGCCGGAGAGGTCAAAGCTGTCACCAATGAAGTTGGAGTTATCAGGGAAGCGTTGGTTGGTTGCCTCGCTGAAGTTGTTAACGGTGAGGGCTTGTGCAGGCGAGAGCGAGAGTGAGCCGACGGCGATTAAAAAAGCGGGGTTTAGAGCGGGAGTCTTCATTGGAGCAGGGGTGAGAGTCAGGCTACTGGAGGTTATTCCTCGATATTAAAAATTCCTCAAATGTTAATTTAAAAAACGACTTGGAGAAAGGAGATGTTAGTCGGAGGTCTGGATGTGAGTGACACCTGTCGGGTCCCTTAATGAAGGCTTGTTTTTACGCGATGGTCGGTTGTTCTTTCCTCATGATGCTTGAGATTTCTACCCCCGCCTTGCTCTTTCCTGCGGTGAGTCTGCTTTTCCTCTCTTACACCAATCGTTTTCTGCATTTGGCCGCTTTGGTGCGCACCCTTCATGGAGAGTGGCAGCGCGATCATGAGGATTCGGCGCGGGTCCAGATTAGTAACTTAAGGAAGAGGCTTTTTCTGATCCGCTGGATGCAGTTGCTGGGAGCCTTAAGCTTGCTGTTGTGTGTGATTTCGATGATCGCGATTTTAAAAGAGGATCAAGGTCTCGCCAATTCCGCCTTCTTTGCGGCAGTGGTGGTGATGAGTTTTTCGCTCGTTTCACTGGTGGTCGAGATCTTGATCTCTGGCGGGGCGCTCCGGATTCTCCTGCAGCAAATGTCGCCCCCTGATGAAAAGGATTAGAATGAACGGGGCTCTATTTCTTTTCGGCCTCCGGTTTTGGGGCCTTAGAGGTTCCCGTGGTGGTGATTTTCTTGAGGGTCGCCTCAAGCGCGGCAAGGTCGATCCCTCTTGGGCCACGTCCACCGGCGTAGGCGACTTTGCCATCATCCCCTAAGATGAAGAAACGCTCAGGGAGCGCTGAGTAAGCCTTTGAGGCGGAGTCGTTCATGTCGTCGAGAAGGACGGGGACCTTCAGGGTGGATGCGGCGGCGCAACCAGTGGCGGCTTTTTTGCGGTCTTCGATCGATTTATGAAGCGCAATTTCTACCGTTCTGCTGGGACGGCGGCCATCAGTCGCGTGCGCTTCCTGAATGTAGATCCACCAAAAATCGGCGTCTTTTGAATACTTCTCGTAGAGTGCTTGCAGGCTCCCGGCCTGTCTCATGAAGGGGCCTCACGTGTGTGAGCCGAAGATCAGCACGGTGGGTTTCTCCGGTTTGGAGAGGTCGACCTTCTTACTATTAGCGAGGGTTACGACGCTGATCTTGGGAATGGCGTCCCCCACTTTTGGGGCATTATCGACCCGATTACGTTGTGCAAATACGGGCTGAGCCACGGTAAGTGCGAGGGTGAAGAGTAGTAATTTCATCTGGGGAAAGAAACCCCCAGAGCGTGATGAAGTTGCGAGGAATTTATGGATTCTGTGATTCCCTGAAAAGAGAAAGGAGGGGGGCTGAATCTTATGTTCCATAAGCATTTCGAAATTAAATGAATCATTTGAACAGTTTTAGCTTTCATGAACACTGTTCGCATGATCTTATTCACGCAGTTAACGACACCTAACATTGCCATGAGTACCACGACCGCTAAAACAGCCCCCATGTCCGAAAAGAAAGAGAAAGCTCCTACTGCAGCCGCAGCTAAAGGAGAAGACAAGCTCGCCGCTGCCCGCAAGAAGAACCTCGATCTCGCCATCACCCAGATTCAAAAAGACTTCGGTGAAGCCGCGATCATGCGCCTTGGCGATAACACTAAGATGGATGTCGACGCCATCCCCACTGGTAACCTCTTGATTGACCGTGCATTGGGCGTCGGGGGATTTCCTCGTGGCCGGATTGTGGAGGTCTTTGGGCCAGAATCTTCCGGTAAAACCACGCTGACCTTGACCGTCATCGCCCAAGCTCAAAAAGCAGGTGGCCTCGCTGCCTTCATCGACGTAGAGCACGCTTTGGACCCCTCCTATGCTCGCCGTCTCGGCGTGAATATTGATGACCTTCTTGTTTCCCAGCCTTCATCGGGTGAGGAAGCTCTCCAGATTGTGGAGACGCTTGTGCGCTCGAACGCGATCGACGTGGTAGTTTTGGACTCGGTGGCAGCTCTGGTCACAAAGCAGGAACTCGCCGGAGAGATCGGCGACTCCACGGTTGGAACGCAGGCCCGCTTAATGAGTGCGGCGATGCGGAAGCTCACCAGCTTCATTTCCAAGGCTCGCACTTCTGTGATCTTCACGAACCAGATTCGTGAAAAAATCGGGGTCATGTTCGGTAGCCCAGAAACCACTCCTGGTGGTCGTGCGCTGAAGTTCTTCTCATCCGTTCGCGTCGATATCCGCAGAATCGGTCAGATTAAAGCGACGGACGGCACCGTGACTGGTAGCCGGACTAAGGTGAAGGTTGTTAAGAATAAGGTGGCCCCACCTTTCACGGACGCGGAATTCGACATCATGTATAACGAGGGGATTTCCTCGGTAGGCTCCCTGATCGATCTGGCTCAAGAGTTCGACATCATTCAGAAGCGCGGAAGCTGGTTCAGCTATGACGGAGCGCAGCTCGGCCAGGGCCGCGATGCGACAAAGACCGCTCTTAAGGAAGATGAAGCGCTTTACACTGAAATCGAAGATAAGGTGAAGGCTAGTATGGCTGAGGCTAAATAAGGTCGCCGAAAGAACTTTTTTGCAAAGCAACAGCAATGGCTTAACCGCTCATGCCTTTTGGTATGGGCGGTTTTTTTGTCTTTTGAGGGGAGGCTGTGGATGTTGGTTGAGGGGGGGTAACCACGGAATACACGGAATACATGGAACGGTTGAGGGAGGGTTGATGTTGATTCGTGGGAATTGGTGGTTTGGAATTTTGGGTCTGATTTTAGTCAGCTTGAGGTGCCGGTCGTTGATCTTGTCTCTCTTTCTTTCGATCAATCCTTGATCCCTCGTCTCAGGTAGGGAAACTCTTCTCCCTAGCCCATGTCAGAAAACGCCACCTTTGCTCAAATTGGTGAGGCTTTTAAAGCCCACAATTCCTTCGCTGTTGTTAGTCACGTGCGTCCTGATGGGGATGCCATCGGCTCCATCCTCGCCTTGGGGCATGCGCTGGAGCAGATGGGGAAATCAGTCCGGTATTTAAATAATGATGGCTGCCCTGAGAGCTTGGCCTTTTTGCCGGGTTCCGAAAAAGTGGAGGTTTCTTCGGAAGCGAAGGATGTCGATATCGAGGTGGCAATCACGCTGGATACCGCTGCGCATTCTCGGGTGGGTGAGGGGAGCTTGGAGGCAGTTTAGGTTTTATGGATAGAACGTAATGAGAAGGAAGGAGCAAATACAGCAAACAGAGTAGACAAGCCGAAAGCTGACACGGAAGGGAGATATACT
>JALZWJ010000023.1 GCA_023300065.1 Akkermansiaceae bacterium | reverse complement strand
TCGAGGACTTTGCCTTTGACGAATGCATCAAGTGTCTCGTCACCTTTTGTGGTGGCGAGAGCGGCATCGAGGTCAGCGGCCTCGCTAGCGAGGATGGTGTCGCAGATTTCTCCGACGAAGCCTTGGAAGTTATCGTTCTTAGCAACGAAGTCGGTCTCACAGTTCACTTCGACGAGGATTCCGGACTTGCCGCAATCGCTGATCTTAGTGGCTATGATGCCTTCGTTTGCTTCACGAGAAGCTTTCTTTTCGGCCTTTGCTCCACTGCGTTCGCGGAGGATCTTGATGGCGGCATCGATATCACCCTCAGTTTCCTTGAGGGCGTTCTTGCATTCCATCATGGCTACTCCGGTGCGTTCGCGGAGTTCTTTTACGAGAGATGCTGTAATCATAATTCGTGTGATGTAGTCAGGTTGATGAGAAGGGGATTAGTCCTTGGACTTGCTCTTAGCTCCGACGACGATTCCGTCGACGAGGTTCTGGAGGACGATGCGGATGGAGCGCATGGCGTCGTCGTTACCTGGGATAGGATATTCAAGTTTACTTGGGTCTCCGTTGGTGTCGACGATTCCGATGATAGGGATCTTAAGGCGCTTTGCTTCTGCAACGGCGATGGACTCACGAGCGGTGTCGACGATGACGACGGCATCCGGCTGTTTTTCCATGTCACGCACTCCGTTAAGGTTGCGGTGGAGTTTATCCTTTTCACGTCCGAGAGCGGAGAGCTCCTTTTTGGACATGGCCTTGTATTCCGGTGCACGCTCGATGTCTTCAAGATACTTGAGACGCTTCACGGAGTTACGGATGGTGGTGAGGTTGGTGAGGGTTCCACCAAGCCAGCGGTAGTTGACGTAGTATTGTCCAGTTGCTTCAGCGGCCTCGCGGACTGCTTCTTGCGCTTGGCGCTTACAGCCGACGAAAAGGACTTTCTTGTTCTTGCCAGCAAGTCCGGAGAGGAAGTCGGATGCTTTATCAAGGCACTGAACGGTTTTTTCGAGGTCGATGATGTAGATTCCACCCTTATCCTTCATGAGGTAAGGCTTCATTTTTGGATTCCACTTCTTGGTTTGGTGACCGTAGTGGACACCAGCTTCGACCATATCTTTGACGAGTTCGTTAATCATTGTTTTTGGGTCCTCCGTTAAAGCACGAAGGCGCTGTTTGTTTTGAGGATCCGCCGCATGACCTTCTCTGGATCCTCGTTGTTAGACGGCAGCAGTGGAGAAGGACTGGTGGGTTAAGGGGGAACGGTGGAAATGGCAAGGATTTTTGCGGGAGTTTGAGGGGGATTCTAACCACGGAATACGCGGATGACACGGAATGGTTGAGGGGCTTGAGATTGAGGAGGCTTGGGGGGGGGAGAGAAATAGAGGGTGCAGTGAGCCTTATGAGGGGTGTTTATGGGGTTATCTGTCCGATAATAAGGGTGGGTTATGATTTGGATTAGTTGTTCTCTTTACTGAGGGATTGGATGTAGAGGCGGATGGCTTCGAATTGTTTTTTTGGGTCGCCTTGGAGGATGTCGGGGTTGAGGGCTGAGTTGTCGTCTGGGTTGGTGTAGCGGGGCATTTTGGTGTCGGGGACGAGACGGGTGGGGTTGTGCATCCATTGGTGGTAGTAGCCGGGGCGGAGGCGGGCGTGGGTGAGGCCGAGGTTGATGCCTTGGACCTCGAAGGCGGCGAGGGCGGGTTTTTCGTTGATGGCGTGGCAGGTGAGGCAGGCGTAGCCGGTCATGCCGACGAGGGTTTGGCCGAGTTTGATTTGGTCGGGGGCGGGTGTTTCGGTTGAGGGGGCTGAGGGAGCTAGGCCGTGGCGTTGGGCGAGGCCGTGGGCCATGTGTTTGGCGTGGAGGGGGAAGGAGGGCATGCGCATTTCGAGCCAGGGGCGGGGGCTGGGTTGGAGGGTGCCGAGGAGGACTTTTTCAAGGTAGGTGGTGTGGAGCATGGAGCCCATGTGGGTGAGGGGCGGGCGGGATTGGATGAGGCGTTCGTCGGGCGTTTTGATGTGGTCGAGGAGGGAGGTGGTTTCGGCATGAGTTGTGGCGAGGAGGGCGGATTTGCCATTGTGAGTGTGGCAGGCGGTGCAGTTGAGCGATTCGATCTGGCGGGCGGTGTAGGCCTCGACGGTGTCGTGTCTAAGCTGTGGGAGGACGGCGGGGGTGAGGGCTTTTTTTTCTGCGGCGGTGAGGTTGAGGCGGGGGGCGGTACCTCGCTGATCATCGGGCGCGAGGCAGCCTTTGGTAGACCAGTCCTTGAGACTGTAGATGTTTGGGGTTTTGGTGAGGGTTGGTTCGAGGCCTTGGTGGCAGGCGGTGCAGTTTAGGGTGAAGGCGAGGGCTTTTCCGCGCGTTGGGTCGCCGGGTGGGAATTCGGAGGGATCGGGAGTGTGTTCGCCGGTAGAGGTTTTGGTGAGGTAGGCGGCGAGAGATTCTGCTTCTTGATCGCTGAATCGGAAGTTGGGCATTTTGATTGCTTCGTGATGCTCTTGGGGGTTTTTGAGGAAGGCGATGAGGGCTCCGTCTTTGAACTTGGTGGCGACGTTGTTGAGCGGGACGCGGCCGTTTTGGTAGTCGGGTTCGTGGGCGTCGGGTTTGGTGTGGCAGGCGACGCAGCCGAGTTTGTGGAAGTGCGTGCCGCCTTTTTGGGCGAGGGAGAGGTCGGGGGATTTGGTGGTGGAGTTGTGAGAGGTGAGGGTGGCGAGGTAGGCGCCGAGGTCGGCGGCGGCCTGGGCTCCCTCGGGTTTGGTGTGGTCGACCATGGCGGGCATGGTGGTGGTGGGTTTGAGGAGGTCGGGCTGGGCGATCCAGCGGGTGAGCCAGGTTTGGTTGACCCGGCTGCCGATGCCGGTGAGGTTGGGGCCAGAATGTGCTAGCTCGGGCATGGCGGACTTGCCGAGGTCGGCGGCGTGGCACTGGATACAGTTGTGGCTGGCGAAGAGGTGGGCGGGGTCGAGGGGCGCTTTTTCTGGAGAGGTGAAGGCGGTGGCGGGGATGGGCTCGCGTGGGAATTCGCGGCGTTCTTCCCAGAAGAGGCGGAATTGACCGATGCCACTCTTGGGGGAGGTGTAGGTGATTTCGATGGGGGCCTCGCCGGGGTTGAGGCGGAGGCGGGCGGATTTCCCGTCGGTGAAGGGGATATTTTCTCCGTTGATTTTTAGGGTGAGGGAGCCGGTGGCTTCGGTGGAGAAGTAGAGGCGGTAGCGCTTGGGGATGGAGAGGGTGCCTTGGTAGATGGCAGTGAAGGGGCCGGGTGGGAGACCGGCGGTGGGTGATTCGTTTTCGGTGACGCGGAGGGCTGGGAGGGGGACTTTGGTGGTGAGGGATTTGTCGCCGGAGGTGAAGGTTGCGGTGAGGGTGGCGTGGGTGGAGGTGATGAGGCTGAGGAAAATGATGAGGGACTTGGATGAGGGACTTGGATGAGGGACTTGGATGAGGGACTTGGATGAGGGACTTGGATGAGGGACTTGGATGAGGGACTTGGATGAGGG
>JALZWJ010000022.1 GCA_023300065.1 Akkermansiaceae bacterium | reverse complement strand
TGTGCGCCGATGGTAGTGGGACGATAGGTCCTGTGAGAGTAGGTCGTCGCCAGTTATAAGCCCCGTTTGTTGGTTAAGTCCAACAAGCGGGGTTCTTTTGTGTATGGGTGTCGGGAAGAGAGACAGAAGAATACCGCCTGCTTCGGTGGGAATGAGTCACGGCTGGTCATCGAATACACCGATGGCCTCAAAATTATCGCTGGGAGTCATGAGGGTCTCCCTATCGTGGCAGATCTCATCTCCGAATCACGTCGCCAACAACGGAAAGGAGCCCGTAAATGATCAGCCTCACCAATGCCTCGCTTAAATCTATCTCTTGCTTTATCAAGCCCCTGCGAGTTTTAACGACTTGAGGAATATTTTTCCATGAAGAACGTGACACGTATTTGTGGTTTTTGAAGAAAAGAGAGCTTCATTTTGTCGCTATCCTTGGAAGGGGAGACAAAATCAAACCGTAAGTCCGGTGATGACATTCCCGCATCATTCATTACTCTGTTGCCCCCTATATTTAATATGAACGATACCTTCAAACGGGTGACTGTGCTTTGCCTCGTCTTCGTGGCCGCGTTTTTTTCCGTCCACATCTACCGTGCTTGGCAGGGTGGTTACCCCATCTTTGGCACTAAGCCTGTCATCGAGAATGGCCAATTCTCTCCAGAACATGCGACTCTCCAGACTGAGTCTGCGGTGGAGCCGAGCCAGGTTCCTGGGCTCATCCGTGCGAATGATGAGATGATCGCCCTCGTCGAGCGGGTCACGCCAGCCGTCGTGAGTATCGATACAGAGATCCTGAAGCGCGAACGCATCATCGATCCATTTCGCGGCCAAGTCTACGAGCGGGACCGCCTCACCCCTGGGCTAGGGTCCGGCGTGATCGTCTCGGAAGAAGGTCACATCATTACGAATCACCACGTCATCGAGGGACATAAGCGGATCCGGGTGGTCTTGCACGATGGCCGCTCACTTCCCGCCACCTTGGTGAACTCTGATAAACTCCTAGACATCGCGGTCCTCCGGATCAAGAGCGGCCAGCCGGATGAAAAATTCAGAGCCCTAAAATTTGCAGACTCAGAAGAGGTTCGAGTCGGGCAGTTAGCGATCGCAGTGGGAAATCCCTTTGGCCTGGGTGAGTCAGTTACCGTCGGGCATATCTCGGGCCGTGACCGTTCTCTTTCGGATGGTCAGCGTGATCTTTTCCAGACTGATGCCGCCATCAATCCGGGAAACTCAGGCGGGCCACTTTTGAATCATCTTGGCGAAATCATCGCGATCAATGCCGCTATTTATAGTCAGAACCGTGAGAATCCAGGTTTCCAAGGCATCGGTTTTTCGATCCCTGCAAATGATGTGAAACGGACCATGGAATACATTCTCCAAAAAGGCCGCCCCGTGCATGGCTACCTCGGTCTGGAGACTCGGGATCTGAATAATTATTTCCGCAGTGTCTTTAATTACAGTGGCCAAGGGGTCGTCGTCTGGGATGTCACTCCAGATTCCCCTGCAGATCTCGCTGGCCTAAAACCCTACGATATCATCACCGCCTTCCGGGGGGAAGATGTGCAATCGACAAAAGGATTCCTCAATCGTGTACAACGATCAGTGGTTGGAACTAAGGCGCTGCTCAGCGTGTGGCGTGTCAACAATTCTATGAATCTCAGTTCGGTGATCGGCGAGGCGAACCCCTTTGCCTCTGATAAGCAGATTGCTGATAGTGGGCGACTCGCCTCGGACGAGGCCATCCTCAGCACCATCGGCCTCGCCGTGAGAAAGCTCCCCGTAAACTCCCGCGTGCGCGGGGGAGTGCTGGTCACAAAGGTCGCGGCAGGAAGCCTAGGTCAGAAAGTCGGTATCAAGCCAAATGACTTCCTCCTTGAGATCAACGGATCCCGTATCCGGAATGATCAGGATTTCTATCTCCGCCTCGTAGCGACTGCTGCGGTAAAGCCAACTGAGGTCCGCGTGATCCGAGAAAATACCAGTCGGGTCGTGACAATTCCCGCCATTCCTCGCACCAAAGGCCCGACCGATTAATCTCTCTTCCCCCCCCAAATATATGAGCTCATACGATTCTCCCGAACAACGTTCAAACTTCGGTCTCTACGTTTTCTTAGCTTTCATTGCCGCCGCCCTGATTGCGATCGGCTTCTACTTTAGCCAGCGTGGTGGCACGGATGCCACTTCCCCCCGGACAGCTCCTTCTGAGAACGAAGTCGTGGCGGAAGAAACACCAGCGCAAATTCCTGCTGCGATTGATCCCGCGACGACCGGAATGCCCATTGCGGAGACTCCCGTTCCTCAGGATGCCATCGTGCCTCCCACCCCGGAACAAATGCTCATGGATGCTGGTCTCGGCGTTGCTGAATTAGACCCGCAGATTCTACTCCAAAAAATTGCAAAATCACTGGAGGGGAATGATCTCAAACAACTGAGCAACTTGGTCGGTAAAGGTGCTCTCAATGAAGATCAACTCAGAGGGCTACAGGCTCTCGCGCGAAAAGGAGACTACCGCCTCAGCGCTCAAAACTCCATCATCGAGGTTGGTGAATTGGAGGCGAATCGCCGCTCCCGTTGGGCCGTGAATCTTGAAGATGGATCCCGGATCTACTTCGACCTCGTCCGGGGCGATGGTGGAAGATGGGGCGTCGCAGGCCTCGCCCTTCCCGCCGTCAGCTCCGCTGCCACACCCACCGGCCAGCCTCTCTTTACCGATTCTCTTGGCGTCACGGATGCCTTCCTCCAAGCCGCTTTGACCCAAGACTTTGACAAAGCAAAATCATACGTCGACGTCCTCCAAGTTTCCGACGCCAAGATCGCGGGGCTCTGTATCATCTTCGAGGAAGCAAAGTATAAGCTCCGCGATAAAAAGCCCCTCCGCGCCATGTTTAACCGCGATCTCACCGCCGGTTTCATCGCCCATGTCGAAGATGAGAATGGCGAGAAGGCCTCCGACTTTGGCGTGACCCTCCAGCGTGCCTCGGTCGACCAACCGTGGCTCCTCACCGAGATCAATATTGACTCCCTCCTCGCCAACTACGCCGACACAACCTCCGGTGGCGATGTCCACTTCACCCCCCTCGTCAAGAACCCCGCTGGCGGTGACACCTTGATCCTCTACTTCGGGTTCGATGAAGATGGCCTCACGCCCCGGACCGAGCGCCAGCTCGACATCGTGGCCGGCCTCCTCAAGCTCGACCCTAAGAAAAAGCTCACCCTCTCCGGCCATACCGATGCCCTAGGATCGGACGAATACAACAATGGCCTCTCCGGTAACCGCGCCGGATCCGTGAAGAAATACCTCCTCCAAGTTGGCGTCCCTACGGCCCAGATCGTGACCCTCGCCGAAGGCGAAGCGAAGCCCCGCCTGCCCAACTCCACCGCCGACGGGCAAGACAGCCCTACCGGCCGCCGCGCGAACCGCCGGACTGAGATCTACTTGGATTTTTAGAGTGCCTTTGCTAGGTCCGCGTTTACTTCACCGAGATGAAGTGGCAGCCACGCAGATGCGGTTCCACTTCAAATTTCACGGGGAGGAATTCCTCGATGACCTCGATGTTCGTCTTCACGTGGTTTGAGGGGGCGGAGGTATGGATTTTTCCGCCGCCTGCGAGGGCCATGGGGAGGAGGAGTTGGTCGGCGAGGTTTCGTCCGACCACGGCTTCGCTATCGAGGTAGTTGGTCATCATTTTTGCGACTTCTTGGGAGACTCGTTTTGAGGTCTTTCCATGGGCGCCGAAGGTGGTGACGCGCTCGGTGACATTTGCGAAAGTCACTTCTGCCGCTAGGACATTGCCCGGGCAGTCGGCGTTTTCTGGGGACTCGATGAAGATGGTGTTTTCGGGCCAGTCGAGTTGGTTGAAGAGTGCGTTTGTTTCTTTTTGTGCCACGTCGTGGGGGATGTGCGAGTTGATGCAGTGAATGCGTTTTTCGAGTTCTTCGCCACGTTCTAAGATCTCGATGGGTGCGATTTTTTGGTCGCTTGGGATCTCGAATTGAATGAGCCCACCGCCTGCGGGCACGAAGCCGTAGCGCTCTAACGAGGCGTTAATCGTCACCCCCATCTTTTTTAAGATTGGGAGATAGGCGCGGGTTAGGAAGTCCATGGGAGGAGCCATCGGATTGTGTGTGCCACCTTCGAGAGTGAGAGAGCTCGATTTCTTAGCCTGCCAGAGAGCGGGTAGAAGGGTTTGTGCGAGGAGCGTGGTGCTTCCCGCCGTCCCGATCGCGAATTTGTAGTTGCCGCCCGTTACTTTTCCGGGTTGGAAGATGATCTCGGTGGATCCCATCTCGGCCCCATCGATGGCGCCGTCACAGATCTCTGCCGCGGCTTTGACACAGGTGAGATGTTGCCGAGCGAGCCCAGGTCGCGGGCGTGCGCCACGGATCTTGGTCAACCGAAACGGCTGACCGGTGATCATGGAAAGAGTGAGTGAGGAGCGGAGGATCTGGCCTCCGCCGTTTTGTCCTGAGAGTGTGAGCATGATATGGAGCCCGGGCGTCTCGCCCTGTGGCTGGGGTTTAAAAATGGGAGCTTTCGATAGCGGTCGCTTTTATGGTCGCTAATTAATCATCCGGAGCCGAGGAATCTTTGATCACGAATCTTGCCGCGAGGTGTGCGACCTGATGGGCGAGTTCGGCTTCTTCGACGCTGGCTAGGACTTGTTCGAAGTCTTTGTAGGCGTCGGGGGCTTCGTCGATGGGGTAGCTGCGTCCGTTGTAGAGGATGTCGTGGTGATCGAGTTCGGTGTCCACTTCCGCTTGGTCGAGGGCACGTTTCGCGGCCTTTCTTCCGAGGATGCGGCCCGCTCCGTGGTTGACGGAGTAGCAAGATTTCTCGGCGCCGGGGAGGGCGGCCATCACGACGGATCCATCGCGGGGGTTTCCGGGCAGGAGGATAGGGTGTCCGGTTTTGTAGAACGGAGTTTCCTTGAGCGCAAAGTGTCCGGCCGGGAAGGCGCGGGTTGCGCCCTTTCGGTGGACCCATTGCGGGATGTTGTTGACGATTTCTTCTCGGGCGATGTTGTGGCTGATGAAGTAGACGAACTCGGCTTTGCATCCGGGAAGGACTTCCTGGAAGGCTTCGAGGATAAGCTGATTAATGAGGAGATGGTTCACGGTCGCGAAGTTTGCGCCGAGGGCCATGTCATCGAGGTAGGCCTTTCCTTCCGGAGTTCCGAGGGGTGCGTAGACGAGTTTTTTGTCACCGGCTGGGTAGGGGATGCCCCACTTTTCGAAGTGTGCTTCAAGGGTCTTGAACTGGTTGGCTGCTAAGTCATGACCAAAGCCGCGCGATCCGCAGTGGGAGAGGAAGGCGATCTTGTTGTTCTTGAGTCCGAAGGCTTCGGCGGCGCGTTGAGCGGCGGGAGTCTTTTTGATGGAGACCTTTTCGGCTTCCCCGAAGTGGTTGCCACCCCCGTAGGAGCCAAGCTGTTGAGCCTTGCCAAGGAAGCGGTCGTGGTAGCCATTGTGGAGCATTTTATCGAGGCGTTCTTCGAGCGAGGAAACGGTTCCATCGTGTGCGAAGTGTGCGGAGTCCTCGCAACGGTCCGCCCAGTGCGGGGGGATGTCGAGCGCTTCGCAGACTTCTTTCGAGGCACCCTGAGTGACGGCCATTTTTCCGAGTTCGGTGCTGATGTTGCGACCGTGCTTCACCGAGCGAGATCCTTTCCCGGCCCCAGTCGGGGTGCGGTCGCAGATTGCTTTGATGAGCTCACGACGGATGCGCTTGTCGGCGATTTCGTCGTCGTCAATGTCGAGCTGGAGGAGAGACATGGAGCACTTGATGTCTACCCCGACTGGGCCGGGATAGATGTG
>JALZWJ010000021.1 GCA_023300065.1 Akkermansiaceae bacterium | reverse complement strand
GTGTAGGAATTGCCAAAGGCGATCATTGTGATGCAAGTGAGCTTGATCGTTGACGGTTCAGGATCCCACCGGGCATCACCTGAAAAGAACCTCACGGAAACCACTCCGTCTTTCACTTCAAGCACGGGACCAATGAGTGTTGATCCCGGTGGTGGCGGATGAGCGATTCTGGAACTTGGAGGGGCATAGCTAACAAGCAGAGACGGAGAGTCTCTACTACGGGGTTTTACTCCAACGGCGCGAGGAGGTTACCGAGGGTTTCTTGATCGAGCTGGAGCTTGGTGGTTTTTTCGCTGAGGAGGGCTTCCACCAGCTTCGCTTTTTGGGACTGGAGCTGGACGATGCGTTCTTCGATGGAGCCCTCGGTGATGAGCTTGTGGACGAAGACTGGTTTGTCTTGGCCGATGCGGTAGGCGCGGTCGGTTGCTTGATTTTCGGCCGCGGGGTTCCACCACGGGTCGTAGTGGATGACGGTGTCGGCGGCGGTGAGGTTGAGACCAGTGCCGCCGGCCTTGAGCGAGATGAGGAAGACGGGGGTCTCCCCGCTTTGGAAGGTCTCGATTTCTTTCTGGCGATTTTTGGTGCTGCCGGTGATTTTTGAGAAAGGGATTTCCTTCTCCTCCAGGTGCTTCTGGATGAGGGCCAGCATGGTGGTAAAGGTGGAGAAGATGAGGATCTTTCGGCCTTCGCCGAGGAGGGTGGGCAGGAGGTTGTCGGTCAGGAAATCGAGCTTGGCAGACTGCTTTACTTTCTGGGCCGCGGGCAACTTGAGGAGCTGGGGGTGGCAGCAAACTTGGCGGAGCTTAAGGAGGGCATCCAGCACGATGATCTGGGACTTGGCGAGGCCCTTATCGGCGATGGCTTCGCGGATGCGGCCGTCCATCGCGGCGCGCACCGTTTCGTAAATGTCGATCTGGCCAGGGTTGAGGGGGATGGTGTGGAGGATCTCGGTTTTTGGCGGGAGCTCGGTCGCGACTTGGTCTTTGGTGCGGCGTAGGATGAGCGGGGCGACCCGAGAGTTGAGGGCAATTTGGGCCCCAGAGTCCCCGTGTTTTTCGATGGGGGTGCGGAAGTGTTTATTGAAAGCCTCTGAAGAGCCGAGGAGGCCGGGCATGAGGAACCGCATCTGCGACCAAAGCTCGCCGAGGTGGTTTTCTAGCGGAGTGCCAGAGAGTGAGATGCGGTGATTTGAGCTCAGCTTGCAGACGTGCTGCGAGACTTTCGCGGCGGGGTTCTTGATGTATTGGGCCTCGTCTAGGATGACGAGGTGGAAATCGTGTTTTTCATACTCGGAAAAATCTCGTACTAAGAGAGCGTATGAGGTGATGACAAGGTTGGCTTGCGGGATCTTTTTAAACTCAGCTCGGCGGTCTGGGCCGTGGAGGAGGAGGGTCTTCAGCCGGGGCGTGAATTTATTCGCTTCGGCCTGCCAGTTGCCGACCACGGAGGTAGGGGCGAGGACGAGGGAGGGCCGCTTGCTGGCACGGCGCCCGGAGACCTCGGCTTGGAGGTGCGTGAGGGCTTGCAGGGTTTTTCCAAGGCCCATGTCATCGGCAAGGATCCCGTGGAGTCCGTGGCGGGCTAGGAACTGCATCCAGTGGAAGCCATCGAGCTGATAGTCGCGGAGCTCCGCCTGGACCGATTTGGGTGGCTTGGGGCGCGGGAGGCTGGTGACGTTTTTCAGGTTGTTCCCGAGGGCGGCAAGGTCTTTGAGAGTTTGGGTCCCGTCCATTTCCAGGACGTCGGCGAGGGCAGCGGCCTGCAGGCGGTGGAGCGGCTCCTCTGGGGAAGAATCTCCGAAGAGGTCGTGGAGGGTTTTTGCTAAAAGAAGGAGGCGCTTTGTGGGGAGAGCGAGGAAGGAGTTTGGATCCTCAGGGTCTTTGAGGAGGGTTTGGTCACCGTCTGTGAGAGTGGCGAGGGTTTGGTCGATGGTGTCGAAATCGAGGTGCTTCAGGTAGGAGGAGAGAAGCGGGAGGAGGGGTTGTTTTTCGCCGGAAGGAGTGAGGTAGGAGGCGGAGAACTGGAACCAATCGATGCCGTGATCGGGGTGTTCACTGAGGCCAGTATCGAGTTCATCTGGGCCGATGGCGTGGACCTCGACTTCCGCGCTGGTATCGATCGTAATCTGCCAGCCCTGCTCGCGGAGTGCGGGGAGGCCTTGGGTGATAAATTCGGCGGTCGCCATGTCCCATTGAGAGGGATCGCACTGTGGGAGGAAGGCGGAGCGGTGGTCTGGGGAAACGGAAGAATCGTGGACCCCGGCGGGGACGATGGCGTAGTCTTGGACGAGGGTGTAAATGGTCTCGCGTTCGAACTTTGTATCACGCGAAATGGTGTAGACGGTGCCTTTTTTTGAGGCGATGAAGGTGGCTTCTCCTTCTGGCTTTTCGTCAAGGTCTAGGGTGAAAGGGTGTCCGTGGTATCTGAAAGTGAGCGCGATGATGATGGGCTCAGGCTGGCCGGAAAAATGGAGGCCGCCGTGGGCGTAGGGATTCGCGCGACTGAGGTGGAGGTGGATCGCGGGCTTCGATTTTTTAAGGGTCTTTGTCTTGGCAGGGACTGGCTTGGGGAGGGCGGGCAGTTTCGTCTGGATCGCGGTGACGGCGGTCACGACTTGCTCAGGTTTTAGGGTGGGGCCGCTGCTCCAAGCTTTGAGAAAGGAGACGCTGTGCCGAGAAAGATCGAGTTGGCGGAGGCTCAATTGATCAGGCTCAGAAGCTGGGAGAATAATGTGGGGCGGCTCGGTATTGATAATACTGACCGAGTCCGAGAACGGAGGAGCGAAGGTGGGCCGGGCGGAGCCATCCGGCGAGTTTTCCCAGATCGGTTCCGGCAAGACGGGATCACCGGGGACCAGGAGCTGGTGATTACGGCCTTCTGAGAGGTAGAGGCGCCCAGTTTCGAGGGCCTGCTGAAGGAGCATGCCGGGCTGAGGGCCCTCCATGCGGAGCCCCCCATATTGATAGCCTCCACGCAGGAGTTGATAGAAGAGGGTGCAGGGCATGATGTCCTCAGGCTGCATGTATTTGGGCGGGCGGATGGGATCGGCATTTGCTTGAGAGTTCAGATTGATCCTTACTTCACCACTCTTCAAGGTGCGTCCGGTGTGCAGCTCTAAAGTAAAGCGTTTATCGTACTCGTAGATCGGAGGCTTAAGACAATAGGCGAGGAAGCTGGTAG
>JALZWJ010000020.1 GCA_023300065.1 Akkermansiaceae bacterium | reverse complement strand
GGTCGATGCCGCGAAAGCAAACGGGATCCGCGCGGCCTGTATTAATAGCGCAGTCTCCCCTGCCGAGCGCTCGGAAGCCGCCCAAGCCTACCGAATAGGTCAACTCGACCTCCTCTACGTCGCCCCTGAGCGCTTATGCGTGCCGGGATTCCTGGACCAACTCCGCGACTGCCCGCTCGGGAAACCCTCATTCTTCGCGATCGACGAAGCCCACTGTCTCTCGGAGTGGGGCCACGATTTCCGGCCAGACTATCTCTTCCTCTCTCAGCTCAAAAAGGAATTCCCAGGAGTGCCAATGGCCGCCTTTACCGCGACCGCAACCCATCAAGTTGCAGAGGACATCGAGCGGCATTTAGAACTGGCCGCCGCCGTGAAGGTGCGCGCCTCCTTCGACCGGACCAACCTCTACTACGAGGTCCGCGCCAAGAAAGACTGGGAACGCCAAATCGTGGAATTTATCAAAGCGCGCGATGGCCAATGCGGGATCATTTACCGCACCAGCCGGAAATCAGTAGAAGCCACCGCCGCCATGCTAAAGCGGCAAGGGATCGATGCGCAGGCCTATCACGCCGGCATGGAAAATGAGGACCGCTCGGCAACCCAAGAGGCATTTCTGCGGGACAACTGCCGCATCATCGTCGCCACCGTAGCCTTCGGCATGGGGATCGATAAACCAGACGTCCGCTTCGTGATCCACGGAGACCTCCCCAAGAACATCGAGAGCTACTATCAGGAGACCGGCCGCGCCGGGCGGGATGGCGAGCCCTCCCACTGCCTCCTCCTCTATTCATCGGGCGATGGCTTTAAAATCCGCCGATTCTTCGATGAAATCGATGACCAAGAAGAACGCCAGCGCTCCATCGACCTCCTCCAAGCGATGGAGAACTTCGGCGCGCATCCGCAATGCCGCCGCCGTGGCCTCCTCCAGTATTTCGGGGAAACCCTAGAGGCCGAAAACTGTGGTGGGTGCGATTTCTGCGACGGGAACTTTGAGAAAAAAGACGCCACCCGAGACGCCATGATCCTCCTCTCCGCCCTCGCTCGGAGCGGCGAGCGCTTTGGCGCAGTGCATGTCTGCGACATCGTCACGGGAGCCAAGACGCAGAAGATGCGGGAGACTGGGCACGACCAACTCAAGACCTATGGAATGGGGAATGACCGGCCTAAGGCTTACTGGCGCGGCCTCTTCGACCACCTCATCAGCGAACGTGTCGTGGTGGTCCCCCCGGGAGATTTCACCGTGCCAAAGCTGAGCGCGCAGGCTTGGAAAATCATGAAGGGAGAGGCCAAGTTCGAGTCCCTCGTAGACCAACGGATCGAGCCCGAAAAAACGGGCCGCTCCAGAGCCGGAGTGGAGGCCAACTTCGTCTACGACCGCGGACTCTTCGACCACCTCCGTGGGGTCCGGAAAGAAATTGCCGATGCCAAGTCCGTCCCGCCATTCGTCGTCGCGAGCGACCGCACCCTGCGTGAGATGACCGCCCTCATGCCCGATGGCGAGGCCGACTTCCTAAAGATCCATGGCATCGGCCAGGAGAAGTTTGAGAAATTTGGGCAAGCCTTCAGGGAAGCCCTAGAAGGATACTGCGAAGCTCACCCAGAGATCATCCCAGGGAAATTAGCCGCCCTCCCAGCGGCCGATTCCACCGCGCCACCGAGCCCCATGAAAGGCGCCCTTAGTGAGACTTACTACGCGACCTTAGAGCTTCTAAAAGAGAACCTCAGCATGAGTGAAATCTCCCAAAAGCGCGGGATTGGAATCAGCACCATTGAAGGGCACGTCGCCCGCTTGATCGAGGAGGGCGAAGCGATCGACCCGCGCGCCTTCGTCAACGAAGCAGATGAAGAAGCCATCCGTAAACTCATCGAGGAGCACGGCGCCGAGGCCCTCAAGCCCATCTACCTCGCCGGGAAAGAAAAGTTTAGCTACGGCCAAATCAAAATCGTCCTCGCCATGATGGTCGCAGATTAACGGCTCTGACTTGCTCGATCACTGAAGCATAAAGACTAGGCCTTTTTTGGACTCAGTGAGGTTGAAAACATCTTGGACTTCGTTTTTTTTCAACCGACCTTCTCTCATTTTAAAATTTTACAGTGCTCCCAGAAACCGCATAAGATCCCGAAAATCATGAAGAAAACCGATAAATTCCCACTTTTCACCGGTGCCATCCTAGCCACTTTGACCGCCACGGCCTCCGCACAGCTCACTTGGAGCCCTGATACGAACACTCTTTGGGATCTCACTTCCGCGAATTGGGCGAATAGCACCTCTCCCCCCTCTGTCCTCTGGGATAACACCGGCGCCCAAGCCGCCATTTTCGCAGACCCCGCCGGCACCTCAGTAGACGTCGCTGACGGCGGCGTCATCGTCGGAGATGTGAGCACCGCTGGCCTGCTTACCCTCCGGTCCGTGACCGATGACCTCGGCCTCATCACGATCGCCCCGGGAGGAGCCACTTGGAATACCGGCGGCTTTGAAATTGAATTTCTCAATAACGTCATCGACACCCCGCTCGCCATCACTGCTGGCGATACCCTCACCATCACCGGTGGTGGCACATTCGACACGGGCGAGCGCCCCGGCACCGATAACGCAGCTAACTGGATCGCCGCAGCAGCGACTCTCGACATCACCGAACCCACTATCTTGCGCGGAAACGCTCGGAGCATCGGCCAATTTGGTGAGATCAACCTCGCCGATGGCAGCACCTACATCCACGAACGTAATGCCGATGAGGCTTATACCAACAACTGGAACCTTAGTGCCGGAACCGTGATCTTTGGAAACCGCTTCAATCGAAACATAAACCTCAACGGTCCCGTGAACGGAGATGGCACGCTTCACGCTTTGAACCTCGGGAGCCGCCGCCTCCGCTTAAACAATATCGATAACAGCTTTTCGGGCGGATTGATGATCGATAGCTCACTCAATCGCACTCAGATTTTAGTGCAAGGTCCTGGCCTCCCCGCCAGTGGTGACGGCGTCCTCGGAGCAGTTCCAACGACCTTCGACCCAGACAACATCCTCCTTCTAGAAGGTGGGGAGATTGAATTCCTCGCCATGCCTTCCATTGACTCTAATCGTGGCATCACGCTCGATGGCGGAATCAATGAAGATACCGCAGGAGTCATCTCCCTTTCAGGTAGCCCCGTAACCTATGGCGGCTCCATTACCGGAACCGGTGGACTCCAGATCGGCTCTACCGTGGGCGGCAATGCAAATGCCCTCATCCTTACTAGTGACACCCATGACTACACCGGCGGAACTTTGATCCACCAAGGCCGACTCATCCTTGGTGTTGATGAAGCATTACCTGATGACACCGTTCTTACGATTGGAGGTACCAGTAGCTCGATCTTCATCCTCAATGGTCACACTCAGACTCTTTCCGGTCTTACCACTGCGGCAAATAACACACGCCAAGTCATCAACTTCGAGGCTTCCACCTCTCCCTCCATTCCCACGACCGCAGGAACCGTGATCTTGGATATCGAGGACCAAACTGAGACTGAGCAGGAATTTTTATACGTCGGCTCCTTTGGAGTGAATGAAACGACCGATGCAGGTAACCTAAACATCGTTAAAAATGGCGATGGAGTCATCGCACTATCTAACGTGAGAATTGCTGGCACCGTGGGCATCAACACTGGCGGTCTGCGACTTGGAAACTCCGCAGGATTCACCGTAGTAGGAGACCTCACAAACAACGCCTCCCTCACCATCGACGAAGCGATCACCGCCGCATCCTTCACCGCGGGAGCATCCAGCGAGACCACCTTTAACTGGGAAATTTCTGACTGGACCGGTGCTGCCGGAACTGGCTTCACCCAACTCTCCGTCACAGGTGATGCCACCTTTGACCCCAGCAGTAGCCTCAACATCGTCGTGGAAGAGATTGCCTTAGCGAACTTCACCGAGACTGATAACAGCTTCCAGATTGCCGTCATCGGAGGAACCACAACCTTAACTCCGAACATCACGCTCGATACCTCAGGCTTCACCTCAGGAACCGGCACCTGGGCCCTCCGTGCTGACGGTAATAATGTCTTCCTCGACTACACCGCAGGCGCTGGACCAGGACCGTTCGACGTCTGGGCCGCGGGCTTTCCAAACATCAGCGGCGGCTTCGATGACGATGGTGATAACGATGGAATCAGCAATGGGTTAGAATTCTTCTTCAATACCGACCCCACCGTCGCCGACAACTCAGGAGCATCCTTAATCGTCGCAAGCTCTGCGGGCTCCGGTAACCTCGTCTTCAGCCACACCCGCCCGCTCGACTTCACTGGCATCAGCGTCACCTACGAATGGTCCACCACCCTCAACGGAGATTTCACTCCCAGCGGCGTAGCGAATGGCGGCGTCACCGTCACCGTCACTCCCGGTGCCACCGTCCCATCCGCGCCAGGATTCGAGACCGTCACCGTGACCACCTCCAGCAATCCTGCGGACTTGGTCAGAGCCTTCGTCCGAGTTTCGGTGAGCATGCCCTAAGTGATTCACATTTCAAAAAAGCCTCAGGAGCAAAATGCTTCTGAGGCTTTTTTTGAGACTTGGGGTGGGCTGATCTTTTGCGTTAGCTTCGTGAAACTCTTGAAATTGATTTTATGCCCTCTTCTTTGACTGAACCCGTTATCCCGAAAAAGTATCTCTTTTCCTTTGTCCTGGTGACCTCGCTCTTTGCGCTTTGGGGATTTGCGAATGCGCATACCGATCCTTTGGTATCGGCGTTTAAGGATCTGTTTGTGATTAGTAATGCCCAGAGCAGCTGGGTGCAGATGGCTTTTTACGGTGGCTACGGGACGATGGCGATCCCGGCGGCACTCTTCATTAAGCGGTATAGTTACAAGTCGGGGATCGTTCTGGGGCTTTTACTTTATGCGATCGGTGCGCTTTTGTGCGTTCCTGCGGCCTCGGCTGCGAGCTTCAATGGTTTTCTGGTGGGGCTCTACGTTTTAACCTTCGGTCTCGCGTTTTTGGAGACGACGGCGAACCCGTATATCCTCTCAATGGGGAATCCCAAAACTGCCACTCAACGTTTGAATTTGGCGCAGGCTTTTAATCCGATTGGGGCGCTGACGGGAATGGTGATTTCGAGCACCTTTGTGCTTTCTAATCTGCAGGTGGAAGAGTTCCGATCAGATTTCAATCATCACCAAGCGGCTCTCACAGGTGAGGTTGTGAAAAGCGACTTGAAGATCCTTCCTTTTTTAAAGGCCGAGCAAGGGACACCTGCTAACGATCTCGTATTGGCGTCGTACGTGGCTGGACAGCCAGAGAAGGGACTCGGTGAGGCGCTGAAGGCTTATAAAGATGGGGAGATCACAACCTTTAAAGGGAAGCCACAGTTAGAGGTTCTGAAGGAGGACCTGGGCCTCATCGCAAAGCCCTATATGGTGATTGGCTTGGTGGTCCTCGGCGTTCTCTTGCTCTTCCTGGTCATGCGCTTGCCAGAAACAAACGTGGTGGATGATGAGAAGAGTGATTCCACGACAGCCGAGATTCTCGCGCGACTCTTTAGAAACAAGACCTACCTCGGTGGAGTGGTGGCACAAACCTTCTATGTGGGCGCTCAGATCATGTGCTGGACCTTCATTATTCAGTATGCGCAGGAGACTCTGGGGATGGATAAGGCGACGGCTCAGAATCACAATATCGCCGCGATGGTGCTCTTTTTAGCCAGTCGTTTTGTCTGCACCTTTTTCCTGAAATATGTGAGCTCAGCTCTTTTGTTGGGGGCTTTGTCAGGCATCGCAATTCTGGCGACCTTTGGGGTCATTTATTTTGAGGGCATGGCGGGCTTGTATTGCCTGATGTCGATCTCGGCCTGTATGTCTTTGATGTTTCCGACGATTTACGGGATGGCATTGGAGGGCTTGGGGTCGGATGCGAAGATTGCCTCAGCAGGTCTGATCTTGGCGATTGTGGGTGGCGCGATCATGCCGAGATTGCAGGGTGGAATCATCGACATGGATCAATTTATGGGGACGAGTGGGATTCGCGGGTCCTTCTTTTTACCAATGCTATGCTTTGCAGTGATCGCGGGATACGCTTTGCTGAGCACACGTTGGCAGAAAGACTCTGCCGCATAATTTACGATCTCACTCAAAGTTGATGAAGAAGGTTTTTGTTTCCGGCTGTTACGATATTATTCACGCAGGCCATATCCAGTTTTTCCAGGAGGCCCGCGCTCTCGGGCATCATCTCACGGTATCGTTTGCCTCTGATCAGGTTCTCTGGGAACACAAGGAGCGGCGTTCCTCACTTCCAGAAGAACATAAGCTCGCTCTCTTTCAGGCTCTCTCGGTCGTGGATCAGGCGGTGGTGGGGGAATGCCATGAGCTCGGTTTGGATTTTAAGGAGCATTTTTTGCGCATCAAGCCAGACATCCTCGCGGTGACTGAGGATGATCAATATGCCGATCTTAAGAGAGAGCTCTGCGCGGAGATTGGGGCGTCTTATGTCGTTTTGTCAAAGACTCCGCCACAGTGCGAGCCGGTATCGACTTCAGGAATTGTAAACTGGGTTAAGGCTCCAGATCGCGCGCCGCTCAGGGTGGATTTTGCTGGGGGCTGGCTAGACGTGCCACGGTATTCGCGCGAGGGCGGATTCATTGTGAATTGTTCGATTTCACCAACCGTCTCGGTTCGTGACTGGGACTACGAAATGAAATCTGGCCTTGGTGGGAGTGGTGCTTGGGCCTTGCTTAATGGTAAGTCAGGCGTGGCGAGTGAGCTAAGCCTTGGCGTAGGGTGGCAGGACCCAGCCGTCATTTATGAGACGGGTCTGTGTGTCTGGAAGAGTGGCGATCAGGCGGTGCTAGCGCTCAAGCGCGATGGCGAATTATTGGCGGGGAAAATGGCTCTCTATTACACGGGCCTGGAGCACGACACCCCGGGAAATGTTGATCAGGAGCGAGACTTTGACCTCATCGAGAAAGCCGGCGCACTGGCGGCCAAAGCGGTCGATGCAAATGATCTCCCCCTGCTCGCTGAAGCGGTGCGCCTCAGTTATGAGGTGCAGCTGGGTGAGGGCATGGAAGAATTACCGGAAGAGGCAGAGGCTCTCGCTAAGAAATACTCTGGCGGAGGATACGGTGGCTATGCCTTGTATCTCTTCGAGACCACGGCAAAGCGGGAGGCATTTGTGACGAAGCATCCCGAGGCACGAGCGATCGAGCCGTATTTAAAGCCCTCTTTTTAGGCTCCCGTTTTCTTCACGCGCTCTCGCGGAAGGTGAGGTGCTCATTCCGGTCTTGGAGGATGCTGACGAGGTAGGCGGCTGGGAGAAGGACAACCCATTGACTGTCTTGGTCACGGGCAATGACGCAGCCGGTGGGAAGGGTGACTTTTGGCGGCTCGCGGTCACTGCGGCCTTTTTCTGGCTCGTTTTCGGTGAGCCATTGGACACAGTTCCAACGAGGGTGCTCCAGCCGAGTCTCGACTTGATACTCGGCAATGAGGCGGGCTTGGAGGACCTCGAACTGGAGCGGGCCGACGGCTCCGAGAAGCGGCACGGCTTGGGCGCTTTGGTGGACGTGGTAAGCCTGGGCTACGCCCTCCTTCATGAGCTGCTCCATGCCGGAGCGGTAGCGTTTGATGTTCTTGGTGTCGCTGTTGATGATGTAGGTGAAGCACTCTGGCGTGAAGCGCGGCATCTCAGCATAGGCGATTTTAGGGTCACTGGTGAGGGTGTCCCCGATGAGGAAATTATAGTTCCCGACGAGGGCGAGGATATCGCCGGCGTAGGCGGTATCGAGCGTTTCGCGGTCTTGGCCGAAGAGCTTTTGCGCATTGGCCAGCCTTACCTTTTTTCCCGTGCGTTGGTCGATGACTTGCATGTCCCGCTCGAAGACGCCGGAGACGATGCGGACGAAGACGGCGCGGTCACGGTGACGGGGGTTCATGTTTGCTTGGATCTTGAAGACGAAACCTGAGAAGGCCTCGTTCCTGGGATCGATGATTTCATCCTGCCCCGTGCTGATCCGGCCAGTCGGAGGCGGAGCCATTTCCAGAAAACTCTCCAGCATGTTTTGAACGCCGAAGTTATTCATGGCACTTCCGAAGTAGATGGGCATTTGCTCCCCCGCTAGGACGCGATCGAGGTCGAGGGGCTCGGTGAGGCCGTCGAGAAGTTCGATCTCCGAGGTGACGGTTTCGTAGAGGTCCTCGCTGAGAGCTTCACGGACCTTTGGGTCTTCGATCCCGGCCACTTCGAGGGGGGCTTTGAAGGCTCCTCGGCTCGTGCGTTCGAAGAGGTTGACCTCGTCTTTTTTACGGTCGTAGACTCCACGGAAGCGGGGGCCGTCTCCGAGAGGCCAGTTGACGGGTGCTGGGGCAAGCTTGAGGACTTTTTCCAGCTCGTCAATGAGCTCTAATGGTGGGCGGGTTGGCCGGTCCATCTTATTGATAAAGACGAAGATAGGGACGCCTCGTTTACGGCAGACATCGAAGAGCTTGAGAGTCTGGGCCTCGATCCCCTTACCGGCATCGATCACCATGACGGCAGCATCAACGGCGGAGAGGACGCGGTAGGTATCCTCCGAAAAATCATGGTGACCTGGAGTATCGAGCAGATTAACACAGCACTCTTTGTATTCAAATTGGAGGACAGTGGAAGAAACGGAAATCCCCCGCTCCTTTTCCATGGCCATCCAGTCACTGGAGGTCGATTGTTGCTCTTTCTTTGAGGTCACACTCCCTGCCAAGCCAATCGCACCACCATAGAGGAGGAGCTTCTCGGTGAGAGTTGTCTTTCCAGCATCGGGGTGGGAGATGATGGCGAAGGTTCGGCGGCGA
>JALZWJ010000019.1 GCA_023300065.1 Akkermansiaceae bacterium | reverse complement strand
GGCGGCGAAGCCGGCGTTGCGGATGCGGGCGAGGTTTTTGGCGTCTTCGTGGGCGATGACGGCGCCGGACTTGCGGGCGATCTCCTCGGTCCGGTCGGTGCAGCGGTTGAGAACGACGATTGTTTCGACTTCAGATGAGGTGAATTTGGCGGCCTCAGTCACCGCTGCTAAGCCGATGGGAAGATATTCCTCCTCGTTGTGAGCAGGGATGATGACGGAGATTTTCATTGGTGGTTGAGCATCGCTCGTGGGGAGGCTAATGCTTACTCCATGATTCGACAAATTGTAGTTCACCCCGGTGGTGCTCATAAGGATGACTTTCTCGCCTGTGCTCTTTTAATCGCCGAACACGGAGTGCCGATTTTTCGCCGTGAGCCGTCTGAGGAGGATTTGGCGGATGTTGAAATCGCGGTGGTGGATGTGGGTTTGGAGTGGGATGAGTCGAAGATGAACTTTGATCACCACCAGTTTCCGCGTGATGCGGAGCCGCTTTGTGCGCTGAGTTTGGTGCTGAAGCATCTGGGGCTTTATGACGAGGCACGGAAATTTTGTGACTGGCTTGAGGTGGCGGAATACATCGACACACGTGGCCCGAATGACACTGCGAAGTGGCTGGGCGTGGAGCGTGAGGCGATGTCTAAGTTGAACTCGCCGATCGATATTACTTTGCTGCGGAGGTTTGCTTCATCGACCGAGCATCAGCCGAGCGAGCCGATTTACGAGGTGATGAAAATGGTGGGGGAAGACCTCATTAAGTTCGTCCGTGGGATGAAAAAGCAGCTCGCGTTTTTGGCTGAGAATACTGAGATCTGGGAGATGGGATTTGGGAAGAAAGTCCTCTTCATGCCACGTAGTGAGCCGATGAATGAAGAGGGGTCGATGGGGATGGGACGCTACGTTGAGGACATTGGTCTGAAGGACGAAGTGGTCGCGATGGTTTATCCTGATCGCCGTGGCGAAGGATATGGAATGTCACGATTCAACGATGATAAGCGCATGGAGTTCACGAAAGTGGGTGAAGAACCGGACGTTCATTTCGCTCACAATAAGGGGTTCATTGCTAAGACTTCAGCGAATGAAATTCCGCGTCTGAAAGAGATGCTGGAGATGTCCTGGATTGGGTAATCCTCTTGAGCATCCTTTCAGGCCCCTGTTGCGGAGGGACACTCTGGAGAGTGTCCTTCTTGTGATTACTTATTGATGGCCTTCGTTGGTCTTGTCTTCTTTGCGGGAGACGAGGTTGCAGGGTTTCCTCTTGGGTGAGAAGGGTGAGGCCTGGGGCGATGGTGACTTTTAAAAAGGTTTTTGGTGGAATCAGCTGTCGGTGGAGTGGGAGGAGGGCGAAGAGGGGCAGAAGAAGGATGCGCATCATGATCTGGTCCCGCGACTGATGGTAGAGATTGGCAGGCTTTTAAGGGCTGTCTTGACAAGTGAAGTGTGACTTCTTCAGATAGGCGAGTTATGAAATTACTCGCAGGGTTACTGGCCCTTTCTACCCTGATCTCGCCGCTTCTTGGGCAAGTCGAGCTGGAGCAAAAGACCTATGTCCTGGCAAAGAAGGGGCACCCTCTTCCGTTAAAGGAGAGGTTTAAGGTCAGTCAGCTGATGTCAATGGGTAACGGGAAGCTCAAAGTCTCATTCTCTGGTCAGGAAATGACTGGGACAGTGAGCACCTCAAAGCAGGCTGAGTTGGTTTATGATTTTCTCTCAGAGGATAAGATTCGGGTGAACTATGAGAAAGGCCGTGATCTTAAAAAATCCTCAATGATGGGGCAGGAGCAGGATGAGGAGAAAATTCACCCCGCAGAAGGGACGGCGATTCTTTTAGAAAAGAAAGAGGGAAAGTGGGTTGGTAAATTAGAGGCTGGGAAAGTGGATGCGGTGGGGCAGGAGGAATTTGATGAGGCTGTAGAAAAGCTGGAAAAAGAATTCAATATCGACGAGGCATCCACGATGTATGGCTCAGAGCCACGTAAGATTGGCGAGAGTTGGGATGTCGACCCTAGCCTGATGCCGGGGATGGATGACTTTGAGGTGAAAGGTGGGAATCTCACCATGACGTTCCTTGAAGTGAAGCAATTTCAGGGAGAGCTGTGCGCAGTCTTAAAGACCACCTTTGTGATCGATGCCGAGATGACGGAGGATAAAATGGAGGGGATGGCCGCTAAGATTACCGGGGACGGTCGGATTGTGCGCTCACTGACTCACCTGACTGACTACAAATTCGTGGGTGAAATGAGAATGGCGATTTCGGGTGATATGGAGATTCAGCCGGGCGCGAATGCGAAGATGTCGATCAATGCTGATATGAAGATTGAGACGCGGGCGGCCAAAGCCGAACCAAAAGCCAAAGCTGAGTAAGTGATTTTTCTGATCGAATTCACAAAAAAGCCCCCCTCCACAGAACGTGCGAAAGAGGGCTTTTTTTATGAACGGGGGGATCTATCCTGCCTGCTGCACAGCAGCTAAGACTCCATTCAAGTGGGTGGGGGACATGCCCATGCGGTGGGCGATGCGTTGGATCATTTCGAGTTCCGATGGGTCTACATTTCCATCTGCTGCCGCGATGAGGTAGGCGGAGCGAATCGCGGTTTCCTTACCGGTGTCATTGAGCTGGCCGTTGAGTTGGTCAATGAGCCCGTAGAGAGTATTATCGCTCTGGGAAATGATGGTGATCTCTTCGCGGAGATCAGTCTCACCGATGCGTGCGCCGGTGAGTTCTTCGTAGATTGCTTGGATCTGTTTGACCTCTTCGTCATCGATTGATCCATCAGCCAGGCAGACATGAATCATGATCTGCTTCACGGCGCTCATGAAGAGGGCTTCCGTTTTTTGAACTTCGGCGGCGGGATCATAAGAGAGGATGTTTGGTTCAAAGGTTCCCTGGCAACCTCGACATTCCACGTATTGCCCGAGCGTGCTGGTTGGGAAAAGCGGGATGAAGTAAAGAGTGAAGAAGCGACGGACGCGCTTCTGATCGTATGGGCGATTGACCGCGCAAACGGGGCAGTTGAAATTACCTGCTCCGAGTGTCCCGGTGATCGCTTTGCTACCCCAGATGATCATGGCTTTTCGTCGGGGGTGGTGGTTGCTGGAGCTGCTGCTTGAAAGAAGACCTCGAGCTCTGTGGAATCCTTAGACTTCCTCGTGACTGCTGGAGTGCCGGATTCGCCGTTGGGGAAGGCGTAGGTGCCGAAGTAGATGTTTTGATAGAGTGCGAGCCCTTTTACTCCCACTGCAACCTTACTGCCATCTGGCAAGTCACTCTGGGTGAGGATGGCTTGCGCGACTTCCCAGGCCAGTTTGCAAAAAACCTCCTTACTCTCTTTGTCGAACTTTCTCAGCTTGGGGACGTGCACGAGGAAGAGGGCTGAGTCCGCGTTCAGTTGACAATGTGTGATGAAGTCGTGGCGCTCTTTAATAGAGCTAGTTCCTTCCATCGCCGCATTTTTGAAGAGAGTGTTGAACTTCGTGGCGAGGGCTTGTCCGGTTTCGGTGTTGGAATATGCGAGGCCATTGCTGGCTCCGACAATATTACTCTCTGCTTGCTTTAAGGTGACTTCAGCATCGACTGGCTTGGCGGGCGGGCCTCCATCGCCTCCAGTCATAATTCCGATGATACCGATGACTAAAATGATTGCTCCGCCGATCAGGATATACTTGAGGCATCCTGATTTTTTCTGCTGAACGGGGAGCCCGACAGAGGGTGGGATTCCGGGCGTTGGTGGTGGAGTTTGAATGTATTGACTCATTTGCGCGGAGTCTAAAAAAATGTGAAGTGATGGGAAGTTGATTCCTCGGAAATCCTAGCTTCTTGACAGCGGGGGGTGGGAGGGTTGGACTCATGGCAGTGAAATTTTCTATTTTTATCCTGCTCTTTTCTGGGGTGCTGTGTGCCGAGGTGGTGGGGGAGACTTACATCCTCGCGAAGAAAGGGTGGGAGGCACCGGTCGGGACTCGGTTGCAGATAACGTCGAGCCGTGAGGTGACGAGGGGGAAGATGAAGGTGACCTCTGATGGAGTGTGGAATACTGGGAGGTTGAGTAGCTTGGAGACGCAAGAGATTGTGGGGGAGCGTTCTTCTGCCGATTTGTATCTTCTGCGTTTTTTGAAGGATACGAATCAATATCGGATGAGCTATGATGGTGAGAAAACTCAGAGTAAAGATGAGCGACCTCTTCATGGTGAGGCGGTCCGAGTCGTCCGGAAAGAGGGTGAGTGGACGGCGGCTTTGGTGGATGGTGATCCGGCAGAGAAGGATGCGGATGAGTTGATGAGGCAGCTCCAGGTGATTGGGGCGAATACTCATTTTGATTATTCAGCTTCTCTCTACGGGACTGAGTCCCGTAAAGTGGGGGAGAGTTGGAAGGTGGATTTACCTCTGCTCCCTGGAATTGCAAAAGGGGTGATTCAAGAAGGCTGGGCTACGGTGGTCTTTGATGAAGTCGGGGACTTGCGGGGGAGTCAGTGCGCGTTTTTGACCCTGACTTTTTCTGTGAAGGTCGATTTTACGGAATTTGAGGGCGGAATTGTAGAATGGGAGGGAGAGGGGAAGGTAGTGCGCTCGTTAGAGAATTTTTGGGACCTTAAATACGAATCCAAGGGCTCGCTTAAGGCGGTGAAAAATTCTCCGGGAGATGAGTCCGTCACGGTCGAAATCGAAGGTCAGTGTCAAATGACCAGCGAGATTACGATTTTGCCAGCCGTAGAAGGAAATCAATGAACGTGTTTTCTCGATTCTACATACTCTTAGCGTCTCTTGCTTTCGTCTCCTGTGAGGGTGACGGTGGTGGTGG
>JALZWJ010000018.1 GCA_023300065.1 Akkermansiaceae bacterium | reverse complement strand
GAGGCATCCTTGGCGGGAGCTGCGGCCTTTGCTGGAGTTGCTTCAAACGGTGAAGCATCCTTGCTGGAAGCTGCGGCCTTTGCTGGAGTAGACTCGAACGATGAAGCATCCTTGGCGGGAGCTGCAGCTTTTGTCGCTGCTGCTTCAAAGGAGCTCGCCGGCTTAGCTGGTTCCACATTTTTTGTAGGATTGGCATCCTTTGCAGAAACGGCGTCAAACGGAGAGTTGCCGTCTTTCGTCACCTTCGTTTCAATGGCTGCTTCTGCGGTTTTGGCAGCAGTTCCGCCGAATGATGAAGCCTTATCGGGAGTCGTTACCTTTGCTTGTCCCTCAGATTTCGTGTCGGGATTTACGTCAGATTTCGTCTCTCCTGCGAGGTCCGATCCGCGGGCCTTCCCTGTTACGAACGATGAAACGGCGGCGGCGCCTGCTAAGATTTTTGAGGAACTCGCTTTCTTGATGGGCGAATCTGCTCCAGCCGGAGATGTTGACTGCTCTGACTCGGATAATTGAGCTGACTTTGTAGATTGTGCTGACTCCTTGGAGGCTGAGATTGAAAATTCAGCAACGGGTTTCTCTGGACCTTTGCGCTGGTTTTCTGCTTCTGGAGCTTTCTCGATTTTTGGAGAGGCTGCCGTGAAATCACATTTACTCCAAGCTTCACGAGCGGCCCTGAGAACCCCTCGTGGGTACAGTTTAGCAGAACCGAGATCGAGTTCCTTCAACACTTTATCAGCATGATTCCCTGAACGGATTTTCACCAAAGCTTGTGCTTCTTCAATGCTGAGTGAGTCGAGACGAATGACGACGTCCTCGAGGCGGTCACGCAGGCCGAGAGGGAGGCGAGGCGCAAAAGCTGATTCCCAGACATCATCATTTACGGAAATAATCACGCTTGTGCGAGGGGCCGACTCCCAAAGCGAAACCAAGCTACTGGTTGCACGAAGAGCTGAATCAGCGTCACTTGAGAGGCCATCGACTTCGTCTAAAATCAAGACTGCTGGCTCAACAAGAGTGATGAGGTTTAAGAGGGAACCGAGGCCATCGAGAAATCCTGCACCGGTCCGGAAACGGCTTTCATATCCAAAGACAGCATCCATCAAATCCCCCGTCCGGCTCGCCTCACTAGGAGTGCGAACCGCAAATTTAGAGAGTAACTGAATCCAGTATGAGGTATCGCGAGTAGAGGCTCCGCTCGATTTGCCGAGGACGGAAGCGAGCCGTGGTGAGAGCACCTCAAACTGGCTTTTGGTCCATTGAGCAATTGCGGCCCCTTCATTATGAAAATCAAAAGCCTCTGTAGGTCGCTCACGAAGGCTGTCTAGTGCACCAGCTTTATCCTGCGATGGGACTTCACCAGAATAGACCATAGGGAGTAGACCATGTGCGAAGAGTCTACGGGCATGAAGGTCTAGCTTGGTGAGACCCGAGGCTCCTGGGACTGACTCAGAGAGCTGAGTCAGGACTTCCTCCAAAATACTCTCGCCCTCAATCCGCCGTCCATCAGCAAGATGAATAGGGATAATCGCCATAGATGCCTTCTTCTTATCTCTGAGCCGAGATAGGAGCATGGTCTTCCCGTAACCGGCACGAGGTGCACGGAGAGAAATCAGTTGACCATCACCTGAGTCGATCAGTTCGAGGAGGCGGCGGTAAGGTGCTTCATGGACCGATTCCACAACGGGACCGGCTGGGTTTTCAAGAGACTCGAAGGTCGTTCCAAAGGGGTTTGGCATAGTTCAGGGGGGATTGAAGTTATATCGGGTGCAACCCTAAAGGACGACACGCTATTCGACAAGAGAAGAGAATAAAAATACGGACCTCACCTTGTGAATTTTACGGATCACGAAGAGGCTTGGGAGTCTATCACTCTTCAGGCGTCCCTAATTCGTCCCAAAGATCTTCAGTATCATCGCCCGGTTTATTACCAAACGCAGGCAAGGCAGCCTCCTGGCCGATTTCTGAGAGGAAAGTGTCATCAGGTTGAGCAAGCGTTCCACCGAATTTGAAAGGAACCTTCACGTAGCCGGTATTTTCACTGCCCCTCATGATAGGGCTGTTGATCAAACGCGGATTACCCACAACAATGGCCCGGTTCAGCCAGAGCACGGCATTCCCACCGATCTTACCTGCTTTAGAGACGATTACACTCCCCTTGAAACGAATGTTCCCTTTTTGAGCCATCTCTAGTCTCTCGATCGCGATTCCCTCAGGCCTCACGCGGAGCACACCCGTGATCGCAGCATCTGTGAGGCCATTTGAAAATTCAAGTCCCTCTAACTGACGATCTGGAAAAAGCTCTGCTAAGTTGGAGATAAACGGAAAGGAGGAAATCTTCACGCGATCCGCGGTAAATCGTATTGAGATTTCGTCAATCTCATCTTCCCCTACCGTGTAAAGAATTTCACCTGTTTTAGAAACATGACCATCTTCGGTTTCGAAACTTTCGTACATCACTTCTAATGTATCATTAGGTTTAATATCACGTTGGAAATCTACATTCCAAGAAAAGATTTTAATCGCTTCGGCAACCACAGATTTAGGTATACCTGCTTGCGCCGCCGATCCATAAAGCGACACTTTAACTTCCGCTTGTTTGGCTTTGACCACTTTTTGAACTTCTTTTTCATGAAGTCGTGCAATGA
>JALZWJ010000017.1 GCA_023300065.1 Akkermansiaceae bacterium | reverse complement strand
CCTCTTCGCGCACTTCCGCACGATAGCTCATGTCTTTTTTCCAAGCGGTGAGTTTGTCGAGGAAGTCAGGCGAGTTCGGATTCTTCGCGGCGTTGGCTAGCTCGGAAAGCACACGGAAATCTTCAAAGAAAATCGTAGCATCTGCGAGCCGTCCTTGCAGAAACTGCTCAACCCCAGTTCCGAGGTTGATCCACTCCTCATCATCCTTCGATTGAGGTGGAACCAAAACGGGACCGTATTTCGCAAAAGTGGCTTGGCGATTTAGCTCATACTCGAACTGCCGGGCCTCTGGAGTCTCTAAGCGGCTCGTCGATCTTACCACTCCCTCCAGAACGGGCAGCCAGTAGAAAAAGCGAGATCTCTTATCCGCATTATCGAGCAGCGCGAGGTAATCCTTATCCACGTATGCGAGCTGGGAGACATCGATCTCAGGCAGCCCTCCGCGGATAATGTCTAGTGAATCTCGTACGCCGATGTAGTTGAGGGTAAGTTGAGCAAATTCGATGGTTTTTTGCTCGTTCGGCGAGAGGGATTCCTTCCCCTGCGCTTCCTGTTTTTCGAGGAGCTCACGCCCACGATTAATGAGTTGTTGAAAGCCATCTTGGTCAGCCGTGCCGCCGTTCTTAATATCATTATAACTGAGGCGGGCGCGGCGCTTCTTGGTCTCGATGTTAAAGGGCTTGAGGATGTCTGAATCGTCGAGGCGGAAAATGGGGAGATCATCGACTAACTCCGGGCGGAACATGCAGTCGAGATACCACTGGACGGGGCCGATCTTGTGCACGGTGCCGCCGGACTTCACCTTCATGGTGAGGGCTCCGTGGAAGCTGAGCATCTTAAAGCGGGCGTAGGTTGCGAGCGGCTTAATGCGCCCTCCATCCTGCACGGGGATGGCTGAGGCGATCTCTACCACTTCATCACTCCACGGCGAGTAGGCATCCACCTCACGGATCTCAGTCTCCGGGATAATGCCGCGAATTCCGTAGCCGATGAGGCCAAATTGAACGAGGAGAAAGAAGATGACAAAGCCCCACCGGAGGCCTTGATAATTAGGTCCGGCGGGCCGGATTTGGGAAGGTTGGTTAGCACTCACGAAGCGGAAGATTCGATGGTTGGAGATTTTTTAGGACGACTGCTCCCGGCAAAGCGGCCGAGCATGACGAGGAAGTGAATGAGGAGGCCAACGGTGGAGGCATAGAGCGCATACTCGGGCCATTTATCGGAGGGGTTATTCACGATTGCGAAGGTGGAGGATGGGGTCTCGCCCTCAGCGGCTGCGGTGTAGCCGGCTTGGTAAAGTGTGTAACCATCGTGGCGGGCCGGCTCGTTCATCACGATTTCGTAGTCCTCGCGGGAGGAGCCATCGACTTTGGTGATATTGCTCTGAAACCAACGCGGGATGCGGGTGCCGGGGTGGTATTCGCCAAGTGTCTTGTGAAGATCCACGACGAAGGGCATTGGCCAAACTTCCATGAGATAGGTCACGCCGTAGCGGGCCCCTTCATGGGTGAAACTGACGGGGTAAGGATTGCCAGCCCAGAGGACGAGGCGCTGGATGGGGTTGCCGTCCTTATCCTTCACGGTGACGTAGCAGCCGGGCATATTGCGCTCTTCTTCTTTGATGTCTTTTTCGACCTCTTGGATGTAGAATCCATCGACCACTTCGATCCCGTTTGGAGCGGGATTGGATGGCGAGGCACCGGCGAGGGCCGAGACAGGGAGGTAACTATCGACCTGTAACGTGAAGTCGAATTTCTCAAAAGTGGCATTAATTTGATCATCAGGGCCGAGGCCTTTGATGTGCTCTGAGCGGACGATTGCGGGGGCCTCGCGGTCGCCATTTTCACCATACTTGAAGATCTCGATATCGTGAGTGAAGAGCTTTTGAGCGTAATCAGATTTCTCACCCTGCAGAACCCGCATGTGGCCCTCTTGCTTTGAGACGCTAGAGACCGCACCGGCGACGAGCATGAAGAGGATAGAGCAATGGCTGAGAAGGACGCCGAATTTCTTCCACCCTTTACGAGCACGGATGATGGCTCCGCAAAGCATGTTGATTCCTAGAACCACGATGACCCAGTAAGCTCCCGGAAGCGGGAAGAAGATGGGCTTGCCATTCCCGAGGGTGGGAATGACGTAGAGGGACTCGATATCGAAATACTTATGAATGGTAGCCCAGAGGCCGAACCATTTTTGCTCGATGGTGCCGAAGAAGGTCAGCAGAAAAAGTAAGCTCAGACAGGTCACCGCGATCTCATAGCCCGAGAGGATACGGAAGATGCGCGCGCCGAGTGAGGGGCGAGGTTTGTTTTTTGAATCGCTCATGGTTTAGGATTCTGAAGTGGATTCACCGGTAGGCGGGGTGATGTAGTGGTCCTCGATCGTGATGAAGCTGCGCATGTATTCAAAAAACTCCTCGCGGCATTTCTCTACCTCCACCGTGGGGCCGGTCATTTTTAAGGTGATGATGTTCGCCCCTGACTGACGGATCACTCCGATGAGAGAGGCATTTTCAATCTCCCCCTTCCCCATTCCTGGGGTATATTTTCCAGCCCCCTCGACGATGAAGGCCTCGCGCCCGAGCATCGTGGTCTCCCCCAAATACTCCTGAGATTGCAGCGGAGTGAGGCCGAACTGCCCTAACCAACGGTTCGCATTCCCCAGAACATCTCCCTGGCTCTCTCCCATCACGATTTCAACCGAGTCCCCTTCCCCCGCGACAAAGTTAATGAGGCGGAACTGCGTGCCAGGAATACGGCGCCAACCCAGCGGAGGCTTATCCTGTAGATTTCCGGGATAATGCCGATCGTGGAGGGTCAGCTCCCGTGTCTCAGTCACATGGATAGATTTTTCTGGCTGACCACATCCTGTAAACAAGGTGGCAGCGGTCGCAAAAAGGACGAGGTGGCGCATGGCTGCACTAGACGTAGCGGCAGGGCGTGAAATTTCAAATTTCAATTTCCTGATTCGTAGCCATGGTCTCCCGCGTGGAGCCCATTCAGTATCTCAATCGCGAATCCGGACAGAAAGAAACCGAACAAGTCTACGGCGAGGGATTCCTCCGCTGGGCCTACGGAAATCCGCTCGGAAAGCTGGCCCTGCATAGCTTTGTGAAGCGTGCCTTCTTCTCAAAATGGTATGGCCGCAGGATGGATGCCCCAAAAACAACCGCCAAAATCGCACCATTCCTAGACACCTACGGACTCTCGACTAATGACTTCGAAAAAAAGCCGGAGGAATTCACCTCATTTAATGATTTCTTCTATCGCAAACTAAAACCGGGGGCCCGCCCCATCGCCGATGCCCCCGTGGTCCTCCCAGCCGATGGGCGGCACCTCGCGTTTGCAAAGGCGAGCGAGATCACCTCAGTCTTCGTAAAAGGACAGAAATTCGATATCGCGGGCCTCCTCGGCTGCCCCGATCTGGCGCGCAAGTATGAAGATGGCCCACTGATCCTCTCGCGACTCTGCCCGGTAGATTACCACCGCTTTCACTTCCCTTGCGCCGGAACTCCGGGCGAGACCCGCCTCATCAACGGCCCCCTCTTTTCCGTCTCCCCCCTCGCCCTCAGACAACGCTTGTCCTACCTCTGGGAAAATAAACGAACCATCACTGAATTAGTCACAAAAGATTTTGGAACCGTGATTTGCATGGAAATCGGAGCGACCTGCGTAGGCTCCATTCACCAGACCTTCAAACCTGGCAAACCCGTCACAAAAGGTGCCGAAAAAGGATACTTTGCCTTCGGCGGCTCCTCCACCCTCCTCATCTTCGAGCCAGACACTCTTATTTTCGCCGCAGACCTCCTGAAAGCAAGCAGCGAGGTCATAGAGCTTTACGCGAAAGTTGGAACGGCAGCCACAACTCAATAAGTCCGTCTCCTTGACCGATCCGCATTCCAACACTACCTTCTCATTGTCTAACCAGAGACCAATCCTCATATACTATGAATTTCTCACGAGTCTTTCTCACAAGCTTCATTTTGGCCCCTTTCGCCCTCACTGCGTCCGATAACTTCGCCGATGCCACCGCCATTGATCTACTTGATGCGCAACTCACAAGAGTCGTAGCGGGAACAACTGATGGCGCCACCGCCGAGGTCGGAGAGCCTGACCATGCGGGAGTCACTGCTAGCGCCTCATTTTGGTATGCTTTCACCGTAGAGTCCCCGCGCCGAGTAGAGATCCTCGGAGATCCCAGCACAGACAATGGCAATGTCGTCATGGCTGTTTATACTGGGAGTACTCTCGCCAACCTGGAGGTTGTCGAACGATACCAAGATTTAGAAATCAGTCGCCCAGCCTCCAGTAGAAGTCTTGGCGAGACCGGCGAGCCCTTTATCGATAGAGCCCGCTTGAACTTCGATGCAGTCCCTGGAACCACCTATTTCATCGCCGTCGATGAAGAAAATAACTCCACAGGCTCTTTTTCTCTGACCTTCTCTACCTCGCGTGACCCCTTGGCCCCGATTCTAGAAGTCGTCCCAGCAGGTGCTAACTGGAGCTTCTACCACGCCCTCGATGGCACCAGCGCCTTTGACCCCTCGATCGCCGACACAGACTTCTACGACACTTGGCATACCGCCGCCGACTATGATGGCCCAGCTTTCAGTGAGCCCAGCCCCACCCCATTAAGCTATGGAGGCCTCTCCGGAGAGCCCAGTCCGGCAACCACCTTAAGCCCCAGTCCGGCTTCGGGACAGCGTACCGCCGTTATCTACAACCGCACCACTTTCACCCCAACAAGAGGCATTCAAGCCCTCGGATTTGAAGGCGCTTTCGACGATGGTGCGATCATTTACATCAACGGCATTGAAGTCACCCGCTTAAACATCAACAACGCGAACCCCGTTTTCAACACCCCTGCCCTTTCAGCCAGTTTCGCGGCCTCAGGTGGCACACTCCTCACGGAACGGTTCATCCAATACGGGACCGTCAGCGGGCTAGACCTCCGAGCAGGAGTTCCCGTAGAGATTGCCATATCCATTCATAACTCTGGCGTCAGTAGTAGTGATTCCGGCTTCAACATGCGTGTCTACGCCACCGAAACTGACCCCAACATCCTCGTCATCGATGCAGAGCTTCTCCCCAACCCAGCTAGCAACGCATTCACCCTGTCTTGGCAAGCGTTCGCTAATATCACTTACGTCGTTGAAGAAAAAGTCGGCACACTCAATGCAGAAACTTGGGTCCCAGCCTCACCGGAAATCACCCCCATCACAAACAGAACGCTCAACGTGCCTGTCGTCATTGATGCACAAAAGGCATTCTTCCGCGTGCGGAACATCGACCCAGCTGAATAAAACCTCGCTGCATGCCGCGCGACCACCTGAAGCTCCAGATCATCGTCCTGCTCTGGGGCTCCATCGCCGTTCTGGGGGAATTGATCCAGCTCTCAACTGTGAGCTGGGAGTATCGTGGCCTACCGCACTGGCCTAGCCGCCCTCTGCCTCCTTCTCTAGCTGCGGCATCACCTCCAGATCTCTTGGCGTAATGCCGCCACCTTCTCCGATGTCATTCACCGATCACCGAT
>JALZWJ010000016.1 GCA_023300065.1 Akkermansiaceae bacterium | reverse complement strand
CCGACGGTGCTGAGAATGAAGGGGACATTGTGCGCGTGCGCGGCTTTGGCCAGGATCTCCGTCGCCCCGGGCCACATCAAGCCCTGCAAACCAATCGGTGAAATTCCAAAAGGAGCATCGTAGGTTTTACCAAAGATCGTCGTCTTCTGGTCCGAGCCTGGATAGTCACGGAGATACCACGGCTTGAGCTGGACCTCCCGGAGCTCGGAAGTGTTTCGGCGTAAGTTAATCTCGGCATTACAACCACCTTCGAGGTAGTCGAAGGCAAAGCCGGGCAAGCGCTTGCGCGCGCCTTCACGGAGGTGCTCGACGGATGGGTATCGTGAATCTATCAGCTCCATAATCGCAGGGGAGGGAGACCTAAGAAGGCATGTTAAAATCAAAGACAACCACGCGCTCCAGGTTCGGCACCACCACATCCTTCACCTTTTCGTGGATGGGATTGGGGAGGTAGGAATCGCGCGCTTCTGGACTCTCAAAAGTCATGATGAATCCGTGCGTATATTCATCGTTTAGACCCTCGGCAGAATCGTAAGGTCCATAGTGAAAATCCAAGAGACCAGGGATGATACCGACCATTTCTTCCATGGCAGAAAAGCAGCCATCGATCGTTTCTTGAGTGGTGCCTTCTTTGAACTGAAAGCATCCGTAATGTTTAACTTGTGGCATGGGTTTTTAAAGTAATGTTGATGTGAAGTTTAGCGTTTTAGATTCTCTAAGAGCGCTTCAGCGCAGGCTGAGGAAAAAGCCACCTCGTTAATCTCAGCATCGACCTCGATGAGTTTGATCGAATCAGAAAGGTGTTCTTTAATCGCAGAAAAGAGTGCCGCATCGGCCTCAGGATCATAGAAGGCCTGCCCTTCCGCACTGATGATGCTGATCGCCTTCATCGGCAGCAGCACGGTCACAGGCGCGGTGTAGGCATTCACTTTCTCAGCGAGAATCCGGCCCAGCTCCGCGCATTCCGCGGGGGTGGTGCGCATCAAGGTGACCTGTGGATTATGGATGTAGAAGTTACGATCTTTGTATTTCTCCGGGACTGTTTCACGCCCGCCAAAGTTCGCCATATCGAGACACCCTGGTGTGACGATTGCTGGCACACCGGCCTGACCCGCCGCCTCAAGTCTAGTGGATCCCGCACTCAGGGTGCCGCCCACTAATTCATCCGCCCACTCGGTCGTAGTGATGTCTAAGACGCCGGTGATGAGGCCGTCCGCGATCAACTTCTCCATCGTCTTCCCACCCATTCCAGTGGCGTGGAAGACGAGGACCTCATAGCCCGCTTCTTCCAGGATCTTACGGGCAGCATCGACACATTCCGTAGTGTTGCCAAACATGCTCGCCGCGATCAAAGGCCGTTCATCGGCAGCTGGAACCACTTCCATCTCCACCATCCCACAAATCGCACCAACGGCCCGTGTGAAAATTGTTTTAGAAATCCTATTTAGCCCGGCCACATCCACAATACTCGGGATCATCGTAATGTCGGTGGACCCGACATAGTGCGCCGTGTTTCCACTCGCCAGAGTCGAGACCATGACCTTTGGAAAGCCCACCGGGAGGCCCCGCATCGCCCCAGAGCCGAGGGCCGTCCCGCCGCCGCCGCCGAGCGAGATGATGCCATCGATCTGGCCCTCTTTCGCAAGGCGCGCCACGAATTTTGGTGCGGCTTGGCTCATCGCTACCACGCATTCGCCACGATCTTTCCGCGCCATTAGGGCCTGCAGATCTAGCCCACCCGCCGCCGCCACTTCATCCCGAGTGATGTCTGGCGTGATGGTAGGATCGGAACCTGTCCCGACATCGATCAAAAGTGGGGTGTGACCCTTTTGACGGATCAAATCCGCGATAAAGCCATGCTCCTCCCCTTTTGAGTCGAGCGTGCCAAGAACTGCAATCGTTTTCATCTCAGTGACTAAGAGGTGCGGTTCAGGGGGATGGATTTAAACTCCTTGGTAAGATTCGTGAGTGATTCCTCCACCGCCATGCGCTCCAGACTGGAGGCCCCGACAAAGCCCACCGCATCAGTGCGCTCATTGATAAAGGCCGCATCAGCTGGCGTGGAGATCGGTCCGCCGTGAGAAAGGTAGATTACGTCATCCCGCACCGATTTACCGGCATCGATGATGGCCTGCGTCTGAGCTGCCGCCGCATCGAGCGACATCGCGGCATTTGTCACCCCGATTGATCCGCCCACCGTGCAACCGACATGGGCGATGATGACATCTGCACCCGCCTCTGCCATCGCTTTTGCCTCAGCAGGCGATGCCACATAGACGATGGAAAAGAGATCCATCTTACGAGAGAGCGCCACTGTCGCCACCTCCTTATCAGTACCCATTCCGGTCTCCTCAAGTTGGTTCCGGAAATCTCCATCAATGATCGAGTGCGTTGGGAAATTATTCATACCAGAAAAGCCCATCGCTTTCACCTGCTCCAGCCAATGCCACATCCGGCGGCGGGGGTCCGTGCAGTGAACTCCGCAAATCACCGGGATCTCCTCCACTACCGGAAGAACCTCATATTCGCCAATCTCCATCGCTACCGCATTCGCATCGCCATAACCCATCATCCCAGCGATCGAGCCATGCCCCATCATGCGGTAACGCCCTGAGTTGTAGATAATGATGAGGTCAGCACCGCCTTTTTCGATGAATTTGGCGCTGATTCCAGTTCCCGCACCAGCTGCGATGATAGGTTCCCCCTTCGCGAGAGTTTTCCGCAGGCGATCGAGCACCTCAGTGCGAGTGTAAGGATTTCCGATTCCAGTCCATGGATTTGGCATTCCAGAGCCTAGAGCTTTGAAAAATTCATGACAATACCACAAATCCACATCTTCATGGCATTTCTCATAAAACGTCGCTCTCCACATTAGAGGCATATTTCTGTTGGCTCAGATCCCCATCGCACTGTATGGCCTCTTTCCTCAGCTCATTCAGAGCACGCGGATCGCTCACCCGATCCACGAAACAACGAAAGGATTTACCAATGGCATTCACACCAAGCAAAGACCACAAACGTCGCGAACGGGAACAGAAAAAACTCGATAAACGCATGGCTCGCGATGCTGCCAAAGCTGAGAAGAAAGCGGAAGACGAGGCTGCCGCGGTCATCGCAGAAGCTGAAGCAGCCGAAAAAGCACGTTGGGATGCCTTGACCCCCGACGAGCAGGAATTCGAGACGCTCCTCAAAGAAGAGGAAGCGGAAAAGGCTGAAAAAGAGGCTGAGTAGTCTCCCATTAGAAAAGGCACACCCGCCCACGAGCCCTTCATTGGTAATTGTCATCGTAAATCACCTGATTTACCTTAACTCCTAGCGCCAATGAATCTCGTAAAATCTCTCCAATATCTGAGCTTAGGTACCCTTCTCCTAAATCCCACCCAAGCTGCCCCAAACATCATCCTCATCATGAGCGATGACCAAGGCTGGGGAGACGTTGGCTTCAATGGCCACCCAAACATCAAGACCCCGCACCTCGATGCGATGGCTGCCAACGGAGTAAAACTAGACCGTTTTTACGCAGCCTCCCCCCTCTGCTCCCCCACCCGCGGTAGCTGCCTCACTGGCCGGAACCCCTTTCGCTTCGGCATTCTCGCCGCCCACACAGCCGCCATGCGCACGGGTGAAATCACCGTCGCAGAGATCGCAAAATCGAAGGACTACAAAACCGCCTTCTTTGGAAAATGGCACATCGGCTGGGTCGAGCCAGATCTACTCAGCTCACGCGGCCACTATTCTCCGCCCTCTCACCACGGGTTCGACTCCTGGTTCGCCACCACCAGTGCCGTCCCCACCTGGGACCCCACCATCACCCCTAAAGGATGGGTCAAATGGGGAAACCAACCCGGCGAACCGTGGAAAGGCGGAGCCCCCTACCTCCAAGACGGGACCCCTGTCACCGAAAACATGGCAGGCGATGATAGCCGTATCATCATGGACCGCGTCATCCCCTTCATCGAGACCCATAAGGACCAGCGATTCCTTGCCAACGTCTGGTTCCACAGCCCTCATGAGCCCGTTCTAGCGGGACCCAAACACCGTGGAATGTATGCCAAATTCGATGAAAAAAGGCAGAACTACTACGGCTGTATCACCGCGATGGATGAACAAATCGGCCGTCTTCGTGACAAACTCCGTGACCTCGGGATCGAAAAAAACACCCTTCTTATCTTCTGCAGCGATAACGGCCCCTCCGATAGCTCGGCCAAAAAAGGCATCGCATCCGCCGGCCCCTTCAAAGGCCACAAACACCAAATGTATGAAGGCGGCATCCTCGTCCCCGCCTGCGTAGAATGGCCCGGCACCATTGCGCCCGGAACTAAGTCCGCGGTCCGCTGCTCGACCGTCGACCTTCTCCCTACTGTCGCCTCCGTCATCGACTACTCATTTTCCAAAACTAAAAAGCGCCCCATCGATGGTGTCGATCTCCTCCCCATCATAAAAGGAGACGTCACCACGCGCCCCAACGATCTCTTCTTCGGCTACCGCCGCCTCTACCAAGACATCGATGGACAAGCCCTCATCCGCCGAGATTTTAAAATCCTGAAAGAAGCGAAAAAAGGCGGTCGCACCCGCCTCTACAATCTTGCCAAAGATCCCCACGAAAAAAACGACCTCGCCAAGGAAAACCCAACCCTGCTCAAGGAGATGCTCCAAGCCCTCGCCGAGATCGACAAAAGCTGCCAACTCAGCCGAGATGGTAAGGATTACAGATACTAGTCCAGCACCCTTGGCGATGGCAGCTTTTCTGAAAATGCGGCAAGCCAACCCCGACATCAAGTTCTTCACCTCCCCTCGCCCCCTCCACGCAGCTCAACCTAAGGTCGTCTCGCGACCCTACCTGGTATTAGATGAGGCGACACTGAGCTCATTCGAACTTCCGTTCGGGTTTCCTCGCTCATCAATCACGGCACCTTTAGGCAGCTCGCACAAGTCGGCGAACCAAACTGAAGAGGCAGAGTGAAAACGATCAAAACGACCCCCATCCGCAACCACGGTGGGAGTGCTAATCCAGCCCATGCCATCGGCTATTACCAAGATGATCATTGGCCGAGGATGTCTGATAGCACAAACCAAAGGCAGTGCCTTAGCTAAAGATCACTCTCACTCAAAGCTCAGCTCAATTCCCTCAAGAATCGGCTTTGACTTATTGTCCGTTGAATCGGTCAGCTTGATCTCAAACTGAAACCCGAAGCCTTCAGGCAGCGCCGAAAGGTCGAGCGAGGCTGGCGTCGTTTTAATCTGTTTCGAGAACCCAGGAATGTAGTCGTAAGCCTCTTTCACTTGTTGCCAATCGGACCACTTATCGGACTTACCGTCGTTATCAGTGTCCACTCCCACCCTGACCTCCACAGTTTCTACCCAAGGCCCAGGACTCGTGTAATCAACCTTCTGCTGCGTCGCGAGATAGAAACGGCCTTCCGCAAAACAAACATCTGGATCAGGGTGACCATTCCCGATGTTGTCGCACCACTGAAATTGCTCATTCAAATCAGAAGTCGTGAACCAACCCACGCTCATGTTGTGGCCGCCAGCAGGATCATAATCACCAAAAAGGTAATATTGTCCCCCAATACAAATCACGGCCCAATCTCCATAAGCTTCCTGCTCGGGCTTGTGGATTTCATACTCGGCAAGATTACTGTCATAATCAGGATGCTGGAGCCAATGCGGGTGTTTGTAGGTCGCCTTCTTCCCCGTAGGAGTCGTGCGATTATCAACCGCCGGCTCTTGAATCTTAAAACCACTCACACCGTCTGAGCTCGTCGCCCGGCCTGCCAGGGGAGAATCCCATGACCTCTTATTGGCATCAATCGGACTCCAATCCTCATAAATCACGTGAAAATCCCCTTCCAAATCACGAATGAACCCACTGTCCGATCCATCTGAAGGATCCTTAAAAGCCATGCCCTTATTCTCGCCCGGCAAACCATCGGTGAGATCACTATCCACATAAACGTGTGGATCCTGATCATTGGGGTAATCGTAGTAGATATACGCCTTTCCATCCTTATATTCTGCACTGGTCACCCAACGCGAAAAATTTTCGGTCACGGCACCATGATGCACCCAGTTGACCATGTCCTTGCTCTGCCATGCATGATATCCTCCCGTCTTTGGCTGTGATGCTCCGGGAGCGTCGTATTGATTTTTATGACGAGTCGTCTTCAGTGGGATCTCGAAGCCCTCCAGCGTCGCATCCTCTGGTGTGAACCCGGGGAGCGCCTTTGCATCCCTCCCCTTCTTCTTTTTAGAAGGACCATCTCCATGGCGACCAAACATCCAGTAATTGTCCGGTCCAATCGTGAGCAACACCGGGGCATCTCTCAGATTAGATGGCCCGATATCCTTAATCGGATTCCAGTTCTGCCAGATAGGTGACTGCTTCAGCGTGATCGCGCTCACCGATCTCTTATCGTCAAATCGCTTCATCACACTCTTGAACATTCCCGTTTTCTCAGCAGGAGAAATCGCCCCTTTCTTCATAACCAAGCCACTCTGCGAGGCCTGCGCCTTAGCCCAATCCCCCTGTGATTCGATTGACCAAGATTCATCAGCCAAGGCAGACAACATCAAAAAAGACAGGGAGCAGGGAATAATGGTGAGGTATTTCATTTCAGGAAAGGTAACGCTAACATCTCTACGGCACGAATCAGCCAATCATTCGCTAAACTTCCTAAAATCAGCTTAAGCCTTAAAAGTTGGGGGGGTGCACACTCCCAAAACACTCGTGATCATTCTTAATCATGGATGCCCATATCGGTCGAGTCATCGCAGCGGAACCCCCGTCCCAGAAAAACGGCGGAAGAAGGACCACATCGGCCCGCTCCCAGACATCACCCTCATCGACTTCCAAGGCAACCCACGCCAAACCATCGTCGTCAACCCTGCCCACAAGAACCTCCTTGAAAAACTCCAACACCTCACCACAAAATCCGGCACCGGATTGAAGCCTTAGAATTTCCATTCGGTAAAAAAGAACCCGCCATGACGACCCCAGAAATCCAGCAACACATCGACGCCTCCCTCAAAGCGAACTGCGGTGGCTTCACCTCCGAATCAGGAGAAATGATGACCAGCGCGGGCGGCGACGGGCGCTTCCTCGGCAAAGTCATCGCAACTCGTTACGGCAACCTCCCCGGAGGAAAAGAAATGTTCCTCGCAATCGGCGAGACCGAGAAGAAATTACAAATCGTAAAGTTCGGCAAATCCGAGTGCGTGAAACCCACCCCGGTCGATCTCGATGCCCTCCTCCTCAAAGAACTCGGGATCAAGATCGAGGAGTAAAATCCTCGATGGACAGAAGCACTCTAATGAGTGCGGGGAATGGCCCATCAGAGCCAGATGATCATAGATCAATACTGACTATTTCCTTCCCCTCACTTTGCTTCTTCCTCTTAATCCCCGCAATGCGCCATTGCCTTCGCTTCCTCTTTTTCTTCTTTCTAGCGAACTCGCTCCAAGCTCAGGATGACTCTGACTTAGTGACAAAGGGCCCCCGTGAGGATTGGGTTCAGCCCTTCGATTTCTCGACTCTCACCCCTCCTTCTAACCCATCAGGATCGGTCGAGTATCTCCTCAGCGATATTCAGCATCATTTGGAGGAAAAAAGCCACTACCAGGAATGGGCCTCTTTGAAGATTTAATGGGGTCTTGAACCCCGGGGAGGATTTACTCCTCGGCCAGAATTTGGACGAAGAATCGGCCACCTACGAGTGGGGCGCTGAGGGTCACGCTCACGGCTTCGACGTCATTGCCATCCGTTGCTCCGGCAAGCTGGATGGCAGCGCTATCGTCGGTCCAAGTCTCGAGATCTGGAGAGGTCTGAACCCGGTAGGTCAGGCCACTCAAAGCTGGATTACGGCGAGTATAGGTGAAGGTGCCTGCCGCATCGGGGGTGACGAGGTATGGATTCACGGACGATGGATTAGTCGGATCGAGTCCAAAAATGAGCTCCTCTTGGTTAGACACCCCATCGCCATCGAAATCAGCCTCAGGATCGCTCAAGTCGATTCCGGGGAAGAGTCCAGCCCAGAGGTCGTAGTCCGTATTCGCAAGCGGCACACCAGCCTGCCAGCTGCCTGGGAGGGCATGATCTGGCCCAGTCGAGGGTGAGACGAGCACCATGGAGAAGCCGCCGCCATCGGCAGTTTCCGGCCAAGGGAGGACATCATCATAGGTGAAGAGCTGGATGATATTTCCTTCTGGAGTCACGAGACTGATCGCTTCGCCCGCATTGGACAAACTGCCCGTGAATTCTCCGACAGCAAGCGGGATGACTGACTGAGGGAAGGCTGCGTTGAAGCTAGCTTGGCTCCCGGTGATTACGACGCGCTCCAAAGGCCCTAAAACTGAGCCCAAGGGGAAGGTGTAATTCACCCCATCATCCAACGCAATGCTGCTCAGATCGATGGTATCCGTCTCGCTAATATTCATGAGCACGAGGTATTCCTCTTCTTCCAGCTCACTCGCTGGGTGATACATCACTTCAGAAATTACAAGGTTCGCGGAAGACGCTCCAAGCCCGATGAAGAACACGGCTTCATTGAGCGTGGACCACTCGCCAGAGCTGATGGCCCGAGTGCGGACCAGCGCACTTTCGCTCAAAGTAATGGCGCTCTCACTAGAAACCGCGAGAGCAGATGGGCTAAGCCCACCACCCTCCAGGCGTGGATCTGATCCATCGATCGTGTAGTAGATCGTGCCCTCGGAAGCAACCAGCGAGAGGCTGGTGCCAGCGGTGAGACGGCCACCGTGTTGCGGTGATCCACCAACTCTGAACTCTGGAGTTTCAAAATCAGGGAAGATCCCCGCAGTTTGATAGGTTTGAAGAACATTCGCAGTGCGTGCTGGGAAGTAGATGTTGATCATACGCCGCTGCTCGGTGAGCCATTCACCGTCACGGTCAAAGAGGTTCCCACGGTGGTCACCCCAGCGGGCTGATTCCGCAATGATGGGGAGGTCTAGGACCCCCGCCCATTCCAGCCAACGAGCTGTGGTGTTTACTGGAGTCATGGCTCCCCCATTAAAGAAGTGCTTCTGAAGGCGGTC
>JALZWJ010000015.1 GCA_023300065.1 Akkermansiaceae bacterium | reverse complement strand
CCGTCAGCCCCACGCCTTTGGACGTTGGCTTTATCGTAATTACCGCCAAGGCAGCTCTGTGAGCGCGTTCATCGGGCGGCGAGTGCACCCGGCTGCGTGGATTTTGATCGGTGGCTGCGGGGCGAGTTCACTCATGGGGGCGAATCTGAGTCGTAGCATCGTGGTGGTTTTGACCTTACTGGCTTTTTCGTTGCTGTGTGTGGGTTTTTTGTGGGCTTTTTTACGTCGGGCGTGCGTCTCGGTGATTCGGGAACTACCGACGACGGTGGCGGTGGGGGAGGAGTTGGCCTATGAACTCTCGGTCCGGAATGAAGGGCGGTGGGGGTTACATGATGCTTTTTTACGGGAAACTGGAGATGACCCGCGCCCGACCGAATGGGAGTTCACGAACCTGAAGGAACCGGACGAGGAGGATCGTAATTTTTTTGACCGAACCTTCGCTTTTTACCGATGGAAGTGGCTCAACGAGCGTGGTGGAAGTTGGCAGAGTTTGGGGAAGTCTGCGGCGTTGGCGCTAGATCCGGGTGGGGTGCAGAGGGTGACTCTTTCGCTCATGCCCTTGCGGCGAGGCCTGTTACGGTTGAATGACCTCCGTGTAGAACTCCCGGATCCGTTGGGCCTTTTTCAACGGTGCCGCGCGATTTTGAATGAGGAGGATGAGGTGTTGGTGATCCCGAAGCGGTATCGACTCCCAAATCTCGATCTGGGAGGGCAATCTGAACGGAAGATGGGGGGAGAGGAGCCCTCGACCACGCGAGGAACTGGGGACGAATTTATGGGACTACGTGAGTATCGCGCGGGTGACTCGCTCCGTAAAATCCATTGGAAGGCTTGGGCGCGGACGGGCCAGCCGATTGTGAAGGAATTTGAAGAAGTGAGGTTTCCGCGTTACGGGTTGGTTTTGGACACAAGCTTGAATGAGGGCGGGCCGAAACTGCTGGAGGAGGCGATCTCGGTGGCGGCCTCCTTTGTCTCGACGGTGGATGGCGAAAATAGCCTCTTAGACCTCATGTTCGTTAAAGATGAGCCGGCCGTCTTCACGGCGGGGCGTGGCGCGGCGCGGACAGATCGCCTTATGGAGGTGTTGGCACGAGTGGAGGGGAGTGATACGGGCAGCTACGATTCGCTGTGCGGTTTGGTGCTGCGTCATGCGGCCGAAATGACGGCATGTGTGGTGGTGCTCTCTAGCTGGTGTGCGGAGCGGAAGGGCTTGGTGGATCGGCTCCGATCCGCGGGGCTGGAAGTGCTGATTTATGTGATTGGGGTGGGCGAGGCCCCTGATGATGAAAGCTTAGCGGGCGTGCATTGGGTGCGCGTGGAACAGGTGCAGGAAGATCTTTTAAAAGGATGAAGGAGGAACCAATCATTTTTTCACCCCCGCCTCGTTTGTTGTTGGGTGTGACGTTTTTGTTTTGGGGCGCGATGCATGACCGGCCCTTGCCGGCCTTGGCGGCGGCGGTTTTGATGGAAGGGAGGCATTGGACCAATCTTCGGTGGAGCTTTGGTGAGAAAGGGTTTGCGCGGTCATGGCAGTTCTCGGTTCTGATCCTGATCATTTCGGCGCTGGGGCTTTTACAGCGTGAAGAGCGGGTGACATTGGATTTTTTGATGCTCCTCTCGTGGTTACCATTCATGATGCTACCGCTGGTGCTGGCCGAGCAGTATTCTAACGAGCGGGGCGTGCCGATGACGACTTTCTCATTCATCGCTCGGCGAAAGTTGGCGGCAGATCGGAAGGCGGGGCGGGAGACTCAAAAACGGGAGGTGAATCTGGGATACCCATACTTTTTCCTTCTTCTCATCGTGTCTGGGATGGGGGTGGGATCTCTCCTGAATATGGGTGCGAATGAAGTCCGCTACGGGATTGGCGTGGCGATCTTACTGGGGTGGGGCCTCTTTAAAATGGGGCAGATGAAAGGGACTCAGAATAGGAAACAGGCATGGCTCGTGGGGTATGCGGCCTCTCTTGTGATGGCGGTGGGAATGTCGTGGGGCATCCTGGATGCCTATCGTGGATTTCTAAAAAGTCTGACGCGGACCTCTCCGCAGGCAGGGGCGCCCTTTGAGACCCAGACCTCAATTGGACAGGTGCATAAGCTGCAACTGAGCCCTAAGATCATGTGGCGTTACGAACATGAGGAGGGAGTGGTGCCGCGCTTGGTACGGATCTCCTCGTACAACTGGCCAGAGGGGGACTTATGGCGCACCCGAACACGGCGCAGAGTCCAGAAGGAGCGGATTTCACCAGAGCGGGAGGCTGGAGGAGACTTTGAGAAGTTTCTCTCAGTCGGAGAGGGGGCATTTGCTTTTGATGAGCAAGATTTACGAGTGGAGGTGGATGAGGTTACGACGCGAGGCTCGATCATGGGCCTGGTTTCGGATCAGGCTTTGATTCCGCACCCTCTGCGGACGAGGCGGCTGGAGAGAGTGCCGACTGAGTTTCTCTCGGCGAATTCAATGGGGGCGATTCAGCTCAACGGCCTTAGGCAAGCTGCGATGAAGGCTGAGTTGTTCGTCAATGAAATGGACGAGGCGCTGGAGCATGATCCTTCGGTGATTGACCTCCTCTGCCCGCCTCGGGAGGAGCCGGGGCTGGATGGGTTTCTCCGTGAACAGGGACTGAGGCCGATGTCTTGGAAGCCACGGATGTTGAAGGGGAGCTCGATCACGGAGCAGAATAGCGTGGCTCCGGAAGATGTTTCGAGAGTTGATGCTAGGATCATTGAGGGAAAGCTTGGAGAGGTTTTTCGGAGAGATTTCACCTATTCTCTGATCTTGTCTGGGGCTGATTTGGGAGCTCCAATATCAGAGTTTGTGACAGAGAAGAGAAGGGGGCATTGCGAATACTTTGCGGGGGCGACGTGCCTACTATTGCGGAGGATGGGGGTGCCCTCACGGTATGTAGTGGGCTTTGCCGTGCAGGAGGAGAGCTCAAAAAGGGGAGAGTATCTTTTACGCGGAAAGCATGCTCATGCATGGGCCGAGGCTTATGTGGGTGGCACGTGGGTTAACGAGGCACGGCCAGAGAACTCAAGTCCTCTTTGGCGGTGCCGAGGAGGGAAGTGGGTGGACGTTGATTTGACTCCGCCAGATTGGTTGGCGGAGGCTGATCGGAATCACTGGTTTCAAGGGCTCTCTGATTGGTGGCAAAATGCCAGAGTGCAGTTGGTGCTGTGGGTCTCGAAAGAGGGAATTGTGAAAGGACTCAAAGTGGTGCTTTTTGTGGTGGGAGGCGGCTTCCTAATTTATCTGATTCATCGTCTGATTCAGACACGAGGGCGCAAGGGGGACCAACCCGTGGGGGCTTGGGCAGAGAAGGTGAAGAAGCAGGGCGTTTTACGGGACTTCGAGCGCTGGCTGGCGCGGCGCGTGGGTCCTCGACCAACCTCGATGCCAATGGCATCTTGGTTACGGACTCATTTGCCGGAGGGCGGGGAGCGTTTTGTCGCTTGTTATGAAGCGGCGACTTTTGATCCTGCGCGAGTGAGTTCGGCGGAACTGGTGGAAGAGACCCGGTTAGCGAAGGTTCGATGGAAACGGGCACAAAAAACCCCGTAGCGGCGGGCGCTGCGGGGCTTTGGTAAGAGAGAGGGAGAGTTAGGCGATTTCCTGTTTATGGAATCCTTGCCAGTCCTCGAGGTTATTGAGGTTAACGGCGTCAAGGATCGCTCCGGTGTCAGCGATTCCGACAGCGGCGAGGATTGCACCACGGGTGGCGTCATCGTGATTATAGGCGACGACAGCGTGATTATGCGCGTCGATGGCAGCGGCGTTAAGAGAGCCCCCTTTTTGGTCGAGGATCCACTGCTCACATGCGGTGTAACAAGGCTTGTTTGTCTTGATGTAGTCGAGGAAGACTTCGCGGTTGATGCCGATGGCATCGAGAGTCATTTGGTCGAAGCCAGCGCCCGCAGCAGGGTAGTCCGCGTGAAGTTTGCCAGCGGCGTCGAGAGAAGCTTTCTGCCAGAGACGTGGCAGGTGAAGGACTCCGAGAGGTCCGGCGATACCGGATGTGATGGTAGGAATGATTTGGCTCATTTCAGTAATTTCGTTTTGGGTTTCTGTAGTCAGGGGCCAAGGCCTTCGGCTACTTGCGTAGATTGTTATCCAGAGCGCACTTGCGTGGCAAATGATTAGTGCCTTTTCCGTGGGGGAATCACTTTTTTCGTGAGGGGAAAAGGTAGGGGCTCAATTGCTCTCACCCTCCCTGCAAAGCTTGAATTCATCACCTAAAGCCCTCACACACGAGAGGTGGATTTTCTAAAAGTCTTGGAGGCAGTGCTGCCTATTTACCTCATCGCAGGGGTGGGAGTCTTTCTGCGCGCGCGGCAGGTTGTCACGCCAGAGATGGAAAAGGGGCTCTTGAAGCTTGTCATCCACTGCCTCTACCCCTGCCTGATTTTGGATAAGACGCTGGGGAATGACCTCGTGCGGCAAGGTGACATTGTAGGTTGGGGAATTGGTCTTGGCTTTGGCCTGGTGATGGCAGGGATGGCCGTTTCTTGGATTGTAGCCACCATTCTAGGGATGAAGTCAGGGCAGGGAAAGAGGACCTTTACTTTCTCTGGCGGAGTTCAAAACTACGGCTACACCGCAATTCCAATTCTCATGGCTCTTTTTGTCGTCGGAGGAAATGACGATGTTCTAGGTGTTCTTTTCATCCATAGTTTGGGCGTCGAGATCGCGATTTGGGTAGTGGGGCTCATGGTTCTCACTGGATCGGTCATCAAGAGTCCGAAACAGCTCATCAATGGTCCCATTGTAGCGGTAGTGCTTGGAGTCGGGCTCTCGTGGACAGGTGGATGGCGCTTATTCGATGCTGAGAGTGCGGGGATCTTTGGGGTGATCGTCCGGCAGGCGATGTCCTGGCTGGGGGCTTGCGCTTTCCCTATCGGGCTCCTCCTGATCGGTGCCACGATGTATGATATGGTGGGAAAGGAGAAACTCTCGCCCAAAGTGGGGCTTGGATCTTGTCTGGTGAGACTCCTCATCATGCCTCTGATTATTCTCTCGGCGGCAAAGTTTCTCCCGCTTGCTCCTGCGCTGCAGCAGGTTCTCCTCGTGCAGGCTGCAATGCCTGCCGCAGTGACCCCGATCATCGTAGCTCGTCATTACGGTGGAAGTCCGGGGGTGGCGGTGCAGGTAGTTCTCGCCACTTCCGTGCTGGCGCTGGCCACGATGCCGCTGTGGATTTCCTGGGGTGTGAAATT
>JALZWJ010000014.1 GCA_023300065.1 Akkermansiaceae bacterium | reverse complement strand
CTCAGGCTCCGTTTCCGTTGCCTCGATAAACCGCACACTCAGAGGTAACCGCTGTGCATCGGAATCCGTCGTCGACCGATAGAGATGATTCGAATGGCTCGCTTCCGTGACGAAAGGCACCCCGTCAGCCGTTTCTAAAATATCATCTCCCTTCCCCGCCAGCTGGATGAAATTCGCGCACGCCAAAGGAGCGTTCACATAATCAAGAGCGACCGAAAAGTCCCCCATCGTGGTATTAAAATCAGCAATGATAAAGTCCTGACCTTTCACTGCGGTAAAGAGCAGCGGAAATAGAATTAAAAAACGTAGTATCATCGATTATCTGAGTGAGTAGCGAACTCTCAAAAAAACTTGAGAAGAAGCCGTGAAATCTCGACCCGTTGTCAACTGAACCGTAATCGTATTCGCCCCAACCATCGATTCCTCAGTCGAGGAAACCGGTGTCCAATCGTCAAGATCCACACTCGCCTCCACTTCAAACCCCACCCCACTAATCAGAGGAGTCTCGATCTCAATGACACGACTATTGAGCCCCAGCGATAGCCTCGGCGTGGCTAGCAAAGAACTCACATCCGCATCGGTCGGCAAGCCTTGTGCAAACACCACCAGATTAGTCACACCATCATTATTAGGATCTGCCTCAGGTCCACTGATCGCATCATCCGCAACCTCCGCTGGCGTGAACGAGGCCCTGCGCCACGATTCATAATCCGCAGTCACCAAAACCTCAAAGGTATCCACCACCTGGTTCCCTACCGAATCCTCAGCCTGCACCACCACCGTTTCCCGTGTTCCGATCGCTCCAACCACCGAATTCAACGTAAGGAACTGGTCAGAAATGGACGCCATGAGCCCACCTCCCGCAGACACCACCGAATAGGTAAGATCAACAGCAGTCCCCGCTTGCCCCGCTGGCAGAGGAACTTCCGCCACAGAACTAAACCGATAAAAGCTCTCGGCAGTAAAATTATCATTCACAGTCCCTGCTACAAGTGGGGTAGCTGTCAGCGCTCCCCCTAAATTAAAGAGATTAAACTCACCTAGATCATTCAGCTCCTGCGCCACGCTGAAGCTACCTTGGCTCACTCGGCCAAAGACCGTGAAACCGCCATTTTGAAAATCCAAATTCGTAGAGTTCGCACCAGTACTGATGAACCACTGGCTCGTCGCGCTATCCGGATTACCACCCAACTTCGCCATCGAGATCGTCCCCAGAGTGTTTGAAACGCCAAACTCATTTTGAATCGGAGCCAACACTGGCACATTATCTACTGCAAGATCATCAATTCCCCCATTCGCGGAAAATCCCCCGCCCTGAACGACAAAGTTTTGCACCACCCGGTGCACAATCATATTCGTATAGTCCTCCCGATTCACATACCCTAAGAAGTTCTCAGTCGTGATGGGTGTCCGATCACGAAAGAGAAGGAAATCAATTTCAGCGGATCCCGGAATGCCGTCTACCGCTAGCCACTCAGCGGTCAGGCGGACTGCATTATCAAGAATCTCTTCCGTCCCAAAAAAACGATCCAGTGCGATCGTCGTAGAACCACCACTGGTGCCCACCACTTGATCGCCGACCAGTTGATTTAAAACTGGGACCACCGGATTCTGCGCAGTGGCAGCGAAAGGAATAAAAGCGAGGAGTGCGAAGTTTTTCACCTCCGTGAATATGGCATGGAATCTATAAATTGAAATTCCCTTTTCTTAAACAAGTCCTAATCTTACCCACAGTGAAGCCCACCGCGAACCACGTCCTCTTCGACCTCGACCAAACCATCATCCCCTGGGACACCCAACTCGTCTTCCGCTGCTACGTCTTGCGGAAGGAGCCCGCCCGCCGCCTCCTCACCCTCATCTTCCTCGCTTTTCTCCCACTCAATAAAGTCCTCGGAGCAGGCGGCATGAAACGGGTCTTCCACTCGTATCTCTGTGGCATGACCCAGGACCAGCTCAAAAAACATGTCGCGGACTTCCTCCAAGACTGGCTTCCACTCCTCACTTATCCCGAAATCATCGCAGAGATCGAGCGCCACAGAAAAGAAGGCTCACAACTCGTCCTCTCCTCCGCCAGCCCCGAACTCTGGGTGAAAGGCATCGGCCACGCCCTCGGGTTTCACCACAGCCTCGGCACCCGCTTCGACTGGGGCAAACGCGTCCCCCTCTTCCCCGACATGATCGGAGAGAACCATAAGGGAGAAGAAAAAGTCCGCCGTCTCGCGGAACTCAATATCACTTCCGGAATGGCTGGATATTCAGACTCCCGCGCCGACCTCCCCCTCCTCGCCCTTTGCCAGGAAAACACCCTCGTCAATCCCCTCTCGGGGGTTCGTAAGATCGGCGTAGAAAACAACTGGCGCATCCTTGAACCAGATCGTCCTTGGAAGAACCGCCTCTTCTTCGGCCTCGGCTGCGCCCGCCAACTCTTCGGATTCTGGAAGCCATGATTCATTGCCTCCATGGAGCAGTCGGCACCCATCACCACTGGGACCAATTCACCGACTCATTCGATGAAAAAATCATCCAGCACGACCTCTGGACCCTCTTCCAAAACCAAAGTCCATCCCTCCCAGAAGCCGGCCTCTTACTGAACCAAGTCGCCACAAAAAACGACATCCTCCTCGGCTATTCCATGGGCGGTCGACTCGC
>JALZWJ010000013.1 GCA_023300065.1 Akkermansiaceae bacterium | reverse complement strand
TTGTGAAATATTTCACAAGCGCAATTTGTGAAATTTTTCACAAGCCCATAAAAACACCACCACCAAAGGATTCCAGGCCCATCCCACCCTCTGATTCTTGCGACTCCATTATCGCAAAAAACACCACTCGTCACTTTTTAGGAACCTCAATCTTAAGAGTCACAGCCTTACGCTCTTCACTTTGATTCCTATCAACCTGATCTTCGCCCTCGAGCCCCGCCAGCTCATCAACAGGGATCGTGACAGCGAGGCAGAGCAGATTATATTGATGTTGCATCACTGCAGGAAAAGAAACCCGCCCGGGCTCACGAATGTTCTCACGAAGGATTTTAGCGGATAGACTTGAAACCATCTCAGCCCCCACCTTCGCCGCTAACTCCATACCGACGAGGCTGGCTCCTAGCTTTCCGGTCCCCTCAATCAGATCACTCGTCACTTTTTTGCCCTGCAGCGCGATCGAGCTCCGAGCGGAAACAACATTCCCATCTCTATCAAAAGTCACCTCAAGGCTCGAATGATCATCAGAGGCGAAAACCCCTCTCAAATGGTCAATCCGCAAAGACACAAAAATCCCACCGATCGGAGTAGGACTTACCTCCGGCCGCCAACAACGGTAAACTGACCCAGAAACCTCAAACTTGGCAGCCTTCCCCCCACTATCCTTCCATCCACCCATCGACCGCCCTAATTCATCCACCTTCACCTCAGGTGCTGCGATAAGACAAGGGCTCAAAAAACAGAGCGTTAAGAAGATTAGTGCGCGTTTCATCATAATTGTGTATTTCTCTTATACGGTGATCTCAAAAAAATTATTCATCGAAATAGGAACTTTCACTTGCACCCACCTCATCTCTCTTTATTTTATAGGTGATGAAATTGGTATCCCCGATGACATCACGCAGATAATCCAGATAAGGGTAGAGGTCCAATTCCTCTGCCCTTATTTATTTTCAGGCGACGACTAGGCCACATCCATCACCAGCGCCTTCTCCCACCAATCTTTAAAGGCGGTGACGAATGCATCATGGATCTCATCCTCATCTTGATAGCGGTTATGATCTGCAAGCGAAGAAAACGTCAGCGAAAGAGCATACGTAAAGGAGTGATCTGTTACTGGACGCTCCGCGGTCTCAGCAGAAACACCCCAATGTGACGACTCAATATTGGCCGACTGACAGAGCTCAGCGATCCCCTTTTCAAAAAGAGCACGATCGTCTGCATTATTCCGTTCTTCCTTTAGCCAAAAATAAACGTGATGTTCCATAGCCCTTGGATACTTCGGGGCTTCGTGGCGTGCAAGCAAACACCGCGAATCCCGAAGGTTGATCTTTTAAAATCCTTGTGCCAAAATGTCCTCGCTGAGGCATTTGCCCAAGTAATCCCCCTCTAATTCCATGTCTCTACACTCATCCCTGCGAAGACTCATCACAGCACTCATCCTTGGCTGGCTTTCATCCGCTGCCATAGCGAAGGAATCAGCAGAAGACATTGCCTTCCAAGAGGTTGAGCAATACTACGCCAGCGGAATCGCCCAGACGGATCGATACGAAAAAGGGCGTTACATGAACTACGTCATCACTCTCTATAAGAAGTATCTCAACAATTATTCACGTTCTAAGAACATCCCAGCAGTCCGATTTCACCTTGGTTATGCACGGCAGACACTCGGCCGTATTGAGGAGGCCAAAAACACCTATCTCACCCTGATTAAACGGCATAAAAAAGGCCCTTTTGTTGGGAGTGGCGCACGGCAATTAGCCTACCTTTCCTACGTTCAGGAAGATTGGAAGACTGCAGCACACTACTTTGGCTTAGCAGCCACAAACATTGCGCAAGAAAACCTCCGCCACAATGCCCTAACCAAGCAGGTCCAGTGCCTGATGAAGCTCAAGGCAGACTCGGAAGTCGCCGCTGTCTTGACCACGATCGTCGAGCTGAAAAAACACCCCCATCGTGACTGGGCCCGTTTTATGATCGGTTATCAAAGCTTCGAGGCCGACAACTTCGAAACCACGATCGACCAACTCGCCCCTCTCCTCGCTGATGGCACCTCGAGCGACTACCGCTCGCAGGCCCTCTTCTACACAGGGCTCGCAGCCGCTGAACTAGGCCGTGATGACATCGCCGAAACACATCTCAAGTCCATCCTAGAGATGCCCATGACTCATCCGTCACTCACGCCAGAACAAAAAAAACACCTCTCTTCGAATAAAGGTAAAGCTCAGACATCCCTCATGGGACTCTATTCAAAAAAGCGTCAATGGCAGACCGTCGTCGATCTTTTCGAGGCCGGTGATTACGGAGCCACAGGGAAAGTCGAAGGCCGCCGCAGCCTCAGGGCCGGCAACGCCTACTTCATCCTCAAAAACTATCAAAGTGCACGGAGTGCCTACCGACGAGTTGACCGCGCCCTTCCTGATACCGAGACCGCCTTTGCCGCCTCTTTCAAGTGCCTCCAGTGCGACTACCACCTCAACCACCCAGGCCTTCCGGAGCGCATCGAGATTTTCTTCGAACTCTACCAAAAGAAACACGCAGGGCACCGGAAGCTACACGCTGCGCGTTTCTATCAAGGAGAAAGCCTCTACCAACTCAAGGCTCCTGAGCAAGCCGCCATCGCCTTCAACCGAGTGACCATCGACAAACTCGACCCTCATTATCAACCAGAACTCCTCATCAAACATGGTTGGAGCTTAAGCGAAATCGGCCAATTCGATGGCGCCACTCGAAGCTTTGGAACCTTCTTAGCAGAATACCCCGACGACCCCCGCAAACCTGAAGCCCTTCTTAAACGCGGCGAGGCACACTTTGCCCTCGGAGACTTCAACGCCGCCTTGCAAGATTTTAATGCCGTCTTAGAGCTGGAAACCTCGGACGAAGTTACCGTCATCGCACTGCAAGGAAGCGCGCGTGTCCTCCGTGAAGAGAAAAAGCACGACGAAATGATCGCCCGCTACCGCCGCCTCCTTGCAGAATTCCCGGCCCTTCCGCGTGATACCATCGCAAATGCGAACTACTGGATCGGATGGGCTTTCTACAAGAAAGGGCAATATAATGAAGTCCCAGCCTACCTTCGTAAAGCACGCGACCTTATCCCTGAATTCTATACCCAGCCCGTAGGAGACATGCTCATCCTCACCGCCTTCAAGCAGAGAGACAAAGCGGCACTTCATATCGCGCTCCAAGAAGTCTTCAAAATGGCTCCAGCCAAATCAGTTCCTCCTAACATGCTCTCATGGCTCGGAGTCCAAATGTATCACGATGGCCAAGTTCAGTCCGCCACCGACTACCTAAGTAGAGCGACCGACACTGAGTTTCCAAAGCGAACCGACGTAGCTGTTTGGCGAATCCTATCCAAAGCTCAAAACCGCACCGGACACTTTGAAGATGCTCAAAAAACGGGTGAACTCCTCCTCAAAATTAAACAAGAACCTAGATGGAAAGCTGATGCCTACCTTGACCTTGCTGAGGCACAACTCGGGCTCAAAGAATTAGAAAAATCTCTAGAATCTGCCAACAAAGGCCTCGCCGTCGATGCCCAAGGATCACATGTCGCCGGCCTACACCTGATCAGCGGTGAAGTCGCACTTTACCAAAGCCGTTGGGAAGATGCTCTCACCTCCTTCCAAGTAACCATTACGATGGTCCCTGATGATCCGGTTCTTCAGCCACGTGCGCTTTACGGAGCGGCCCTCGCCGCGGAAAGAATAGGAGACCTCAATCTTGCGAGCGACCTCAAAGGCCGCCTTAGCGAGGCCTTCCCAGGCTTTGAATCCGTGCTCGTCTTAGTCGAGGAACACACAGAGTAACTATCTATCCCACCAAAGTAGCTCCCTACTCATGGCTCCTCCTCCCCGCAAAAAACTACCGGTTCAAAAGCGGCGTCGCTCGGTCCCGTTTCCGAAGCCCTTTATTAAGGCCGCGATCTTCACGTCATTGTTTCTATTGAGCCTAATTGGGCTGATCACAGCGATCGTAACCTTCTTCCTTCTTCAGACTCAACAGGCGACATTCCTCGTCGTCGTCACGCTGTTTATCACCTTCTTTCTCTGGATCATCAGCTTATTCATACGCCGCTCTGCTAGCTGCCCTCTCTGTAAGGGCACGCCATATTTCAATAGCGGAGCCCACACTCATAAGAGGGCAACAAAACTCCCCTTCATTAATCATGGGATCAGTAATGTTATTTGCACTATCACAGCCCAGACCTTCCGCTGCATGTATTGCGGGCAACCTTATGACCTCCTAAAGCCCGTCAGTAGTCCCCCTCCAGCGAAAAGAAAGAAGAGGGGAGCAAAAACAGACCCGGAGAAGGGAGCCAGACGGAGAAGAACTCATCAGAAATCATCGCTCCCAGATAAACACTAATTTCTCAAGAGAAGACTAGTCCCGTAATGCAAAAAAAACGGCCGCCTTTCGCTGCCGTTTTTTTATCCCTCACTCCAGAGGGTAACGGTCCGTGTTCTGAAAATAACACAGACGAACCCTAGTGGGATCCTTCCGAGCGCTTTTCCTGCGGCCCCATCAATCGGGTGATGACCGGCTTCAGCGACAGCCCCTGCACCGCAATTGAGAAAATCACCACGACATAAGTCGCCATGAGAATCGATTGCCTCACGCCCTCATCTAAACTCCCATCCTTCGGCAAAGCGAGGGCCAGAGCGACCGAAATGCCGCCGCGTAGCCCGCCCCAGGTCAGGATCCGAATCACGCCAGGCGAAAAGGTCTTAGACCGCTTCAGAATGATTACAGGAAGACTCACCGCGACCATGCGAGAGGCCAAAACCACCCCGATCATGATCACTCCCGCGATTAAGGCGGGGCCGCTCCATTCTAAAATGAAAATCTCAAGGCCGATGAGAAGAAAGAGAAGGGCATTCAAAACTTCATCAATCAGTTCCCAGAAAAGATCGAGGTGCTTACGAGTGGTATCACTCATCGCCATCAAACGGCCTTGATTCCCAATCATGAGACCCGCGACCACCATCGCCAGCGGACCACTCAGGTGCCAAGAACTAGCGAGCTGATACCCGCCCATCACGAGGGCGAGAGTGATGAGAACCTCGATTTGGTAATTGTCGATCGTCTTCAACATCCAATAAGCGAGATATCCCACGACGGCACCGAGGAGAAGACCACCGCCAACTTCGACGAGAAAGAGATGAGCCACCGAGCCCACTGAAGCCTCTTTCTGCCCCACCGCGAGCCCCACTAAAACCAAGTAGACGACAACTCCCACCCCATCGTTAAAAAGGGACTCTCCGGTAATCTTTGTTTCCAGCGACTTCGGCACCTTTGCTTTTTTCAAGATCCCCAAGACCGCAACCGGGTCGGTTGGTGAGATTAATGAACCAAAGACAAGGCACCATTCATAAGGAACGTTCAGCCCCGTCAAGGAGAAGACAAAGTAGGACACCGTTCCCACGAGAAAGGTCGAGACCAGCAGCCCCACACTCGCCAAAATCGCCACGACCCATTTCTGATCTCGTAGATCGCCTAAGTTCACGTGGAGCGCTCCTGCAAATAGGAGAAAACTCAGCATCACGCTCATCACCGTTTCGTTAAAATCTATCTGCGAGACAAAGTCATCTGCACTCTCTCGGAGATCATCCCCACCAAAAAGAAGAAGGAGAACACTTAACCCTAAACCAATCAAAAGAATGCCAATGCTGGTCGGCAACCTAAAAACACGATGATTAATATAACCAAAGACGGCGGCCAAGGTCAGGAGAATTGCGGCTGTATCAAGAAGGTTCATGAAATTATGAATGGGACTAAAAGGATTTTAAAAATACGCGCTCTAACAAGGAGAAATCTCATGACTAACAGTGGCTGAGCACCAAAGCCCTGCCCTCTTCTGGGACCCATTCCTCCCAATCACCACACTCCGCAGCAAGAGCTAAAATTTCACGCCCCGTCTTCTGGAGAAGGTTTTCATCCCCGAAGGGGCGATGGACATCGTCGGCACGGGCGGCGACGGCAAAGGCACGCTGAACATTTCCACCGCAACCGCGTTCGTCGTGGCCGGTGCAGGCGTAGTTGTGGCCAAACACGGCAACCGCAACCTGTC
>JALZWJ010000012.1 GCA_023300065.1 Akkermansiaceae bacterium | reverse complement strand
ATTGGGTCGTTATGAGTCCAAAAATTACCGTTAGCCTGATTCGTGCGAATACGGAGATCCGTCCTGAGCGTTGCTGAGGTGAAGTCCTCATCAATGAGAGCCACGCTCGTTTGAGCAATAGCGCTCTCAATTACGGCTACGGTGCAGATGGTCCTGATTAGATTCTTCATTGGCTTTTGGGAGGGAATTGGGATGTTTTTCAAAATGAGATCGAAAACTAGAGACGATCTCTTCGTGTTATGGAGGTGCTTTTTGCTCGACCAAAGATAAGGGTATCCTTTTTCAGATGGTATGAGAGGTTTTTTTTCACGAACGGGGGCTTTAATTTCTTGCAAGAGAGCTGCCCATTCTGGGGAGACGGAGCCGTCTTCATACATCTCCAGATTGATCGAGAGAGAGAGAGAGTCGCTATTTTACTGAGTTTTGGTGATTAAGCCGGTCAGCTTCTTGAGTCCGTATTTCGATTTGGGGATAGGTGGGGCGGCGAGAGTGGTATTATTTGCGGTGAGCGCTTAGGGATTAATTTCCTTTTTAGCCGCTGCAAGTTAAGGGGTGTTTTTCTTAATAAATTCGAGAATTGGTGTTGGGTCCTTCATCCCATGGGTGTGGCCTTTATTCTCAACGATGACTTTGATAGAGCCGCCGAGCTTTTTGTAGCGCGCTTCTACGATGACGTCGTTTTCCTCGTAGGGGACTGCTTCGTCTTTGTTCCCGCAGACCATGAGGATGGGGACTCCAGATTTTGCAAGGGGAGCCAGCTTATCAATCGGGCTCACTTTCGCGTCGAGTAGCTGTTGATCGCTGGTGAAATCGTAAACCTGCTTCATACCTTCCCACGATTTTGGGTCACCACTTCCGACGGAACCACTGCCTGCGACGGACCTTCCAGCGGGCCAGCTATCGACATTGCAGACTCCATTGTCGACATAGATGCTACTCACTTTTTCCGGATTAAGCGAAGCCCAGGTGAAGAGCGATAAGGTCCCGCGACTAAAGGAGGCCATCGAACACTTCTTCGAAAATCCGTGCTTCGTGGTCACGAAATCGTAAGCCGCATCGATGTTTGCATTTCCTCTGGGGTGGCCATGGACATTGCCGAAGGCGAGGACGATGTGATAGCCCTGCTCGACGAGCTTGAGGTCGGCGGTGTTGACCGTCTTGAGTTGATCCCAGAAGAGGCTGCGCCAAAGCCAAGGTTTTCCGGGGGCGGCGTCCTTGGGGCAAATGACGGAGAAGTGGCCGCTTACGGTCTTTATGTTGTCGTAGCGATCGTAACCACGGAAATCTCTTTTCTCGCCGGGGAAGGCATTTGCCTTTTCTGCTGCAGGTTGCTTGGCAATTTGGGGAGCCGCCTTTTGCTCAGGTGCAGCTACGGTCGGAAGCCGCTTTTGCGCCGCCTCGGTATCGGAAGCGCTGCTGCCTTTGCCAAGCCACTCGACTTCGGTGAAGTAAGCACCGCCCGCTTTGCCTTCATCATCATAGAGATAGGTCCACAACTCAGTCAGCCCAGTTGGCAAATCTAAATCAATCACGACGCCGGTGCTGCCCGGCTCAACGTCGACCTCTTTTTCTTGGCCGGATAGAGCGACTTTCGCTCGCACGGCTAACACCGGTTTGTTAGCAGCCTCTGGCCACTGGCGTAAGGTCAAGCGATAGCGCCCCGCTTGCTTCACGTCGACCAGCCAAGGCGCGGTCACTCTGGGGAGCTTTTTGATTTGGCTGAAGGCATAGGGTGGGTAGCCCGTTTTCATGAACCAATCCTGAGAGCACAATTCGGTGGGGTTGTGGCTGGGGTTTCCTAAATCGATATTCGCCGGGCGCACGAGGCGCGGGGAAACCGATTTCCAGAATGATTCGTAGAGCTTCTTTAATCGGCTGACGACTTCCGGATGCTCGGCGGAAAGATCGTTGCGTTGTGGGAGATCGACCTCGATATTGTGCAGCTCCATCTTGCTTGAGTTCGTCAAACGCCAGCGCTCGGTGAGGACCTTGGTATCAGCGAATGGCTTATCGAGAGGGTTCCGCCCATAAGCACCGCCGTGGAACTGAATGATAAGATGGTCCCTTGACCATGAATCTGCCTTGTCTTGCAACAATGGCACAATTGAAAGTCCATCGGGATCGTATCCTTCTGGAACAGTGATGTCGCAGAGTTCTGCGAGAGTCGGCAGGACGTCAATGTGAGCTGCGAGAGTATCAATATCCTTCCCCCCGGTAAGCTTGCCCTTTGGCCAATGGATGAAGAACGGAACTCGGGTGCCACCTTCGAATATCGAAGATTTTTTCCCACGCATTCCCGCGTTGTAACCAGAGGTCGCTTCAGATTCGAGACCCTTCATCTTTGCACCCGCTGCGGTGCCATTGTCAGTCATGAAGATGAGAATGGTGTTGTCGGCGAGACCCATTTCATCAAGACGCTTTCGCAAAATTCCCATGTTATGATCGATGTTAGCAATCATCCCGTAGAAATTGGCAAAAGGAGCCCACTCTGGGGATTTTTTATAGGGAGCCGACCACTCTGGTGCGACGCGATAAGGGCCGTGCGGAGCATTCAATGAGAGGTAGAGAAAGAAGGGCTCTTCTTTATTCTCTTCTACGAATCGCAGACCTTCTTGGAAAAACACATCAGTGCAATAGCCCTCGAACTTTTCCCACTCGCCAACTTTACTTCCCGGGCGGGCGCGCTCGTAGGTGTCGTTAAAATAAGTGTTCCCCCAGTAGTCCGAAGCTTGCCCGATTCCGCCGCAGCGATGCCAAACGACATCCTGAAACCCTCGGTCCTGTGGACGGTGGGGCGCGTTGTCTCCGAGATGCCACTTGCCCGTCATTCCGGTGACATAGCCATTATCCGCAAATAAATTGGCGATGGTTTTCTCATCAATCTTCATCGCAGAGCGCCCGCCAGTGGTGCGGAAAGCGCCGGTGCGTCCGGCATGATTTCCCGTCATCAACGAGGCTCGGGTTGGCGTGCAAAACGGGCTAACATGAAAATCGGTAAAGCGAACTGACTCTGCGTGGAGTTTATCGATTTCGGGCGTTTTTAAGACGGGATTACCGTGACAACCGAGGTCCCCATAGCCCTGATCATCAGTCATCACGAGAATGACGTTTGGGCGTTTTTTTGCCGCTGCGAGAGAAGGTGATACCCCCCCAAAGAGAGGGACTAGCAGAGAAAGAGTGAGTGTGATTCGATTCATATCGCTTCTTGTTCAGAGGTGCATTATTTTGTCAACCGGCTTTTTGTACCAAACTCAACGGAGAGTTCTTGGAATGCCGTGTTTTCGCTGGCCTTGGTGATAGGGCTGGCTTGCCAGATGATCCAGCGGAAGGTTCCGAGGGATTTTCCTTCTGGAGCGTGGCGGGAAAGGGCAGTGAAATTTTGGAGTTTCTGGCCTCCCGTGCTGAGGGTGCCGAGAGGCGTGAAGCGGGACTTGTCAGCGAGGTTCCAGCCGGGGTCGGTGGGTGAGTTACTACCGAATATTGTGACGGTTTGTGCGCCTCGCTTTCCGCTGGTTTGGTGGGACCAACTGGTGATGGCGGTAACGGGTTGGGACTTTCCGAGGTCCATCTTGTAAGCCCCGTTTTTGATGCCGTTTCCAAAAATAGGGCCGAAGCCAGTGCCCAGCTTGCCATCGGTGAGAGTGGCGAGTGAATCGTTATTTGTTTTCTGGTTTGCTGTGATTTTACCGTGAGGCTTTGGGGGAGGGAGGAGTTTTTTGAATCCGTGGGAAGTGGGTGAGGTTTCAAAAAGCACACCATCACCTACTTCTAAGGATACTGATTCACCTTTCTTCTTTGAAGTTTGCGGCACGTCTTTAGCGACTGTGAGAACACCCTGCATGATGCGCCAGTGACCTGGAAATGTGCAAAGGTAAGGATACTTCCCTGGCTTCTCTGGTGCGGTGAAAACGAGCTCTTGTTGAGAACCTGGGCCAAGTAGTTTTGAGTGCACTAAGATTTTGTCCGAGTCTGGGATGTATTCTTTTTCTCCTGCGCCTGTTTCTGCTGCCATCTTATCAGCTAATGACCCGATCTCTGCGACGCTGCCAGGAGCGATGAGAAGGAAGTTGTGTTCCATATTATCAGGATTGTCGAAAATGAGCCGGACTTTAGAGCCGGGTTCAGCTTGCAGAAGCTTCGGCGCGAATTGCAAACCGGGTGCGGCGGTAACTCGGAGGACTGTTCCGCGTTCTTTTAAGAATTGATCGTGAACTGCTGCGAGTCTTTCGAGGTCTTTTGTGTTCGTGACATACTTTGCTCCACTCAGTGCACTGCCTACGGCATCATAAAGAAATACAGGCGGGAGACCTTTGCCCTGTCTCCTACTCTTGAGAAGCTCAACTTCGATCACATTTGTCCCGGGCTCTAGATCGATCTGCACCTGTTGATCACCACTCCAGAATGAGTTTTGGCTGAACTTGAGGCTACCGTTCACGTAGATTTCGAGCGCCTTGTTATTGATACCAATGATTGCAGATTGCGGTTTATCGGACGTGATAAATGTTCGATAAAGATTGGCGCCACCTCCCGAAGATTTTTTTGAGGTGTGTAAAACTGCTTGGCCTTTTCCCTTCGGCCCATAACGGAACCAATGGGTGAGCTGAGATCTAAGATCTACCTCTAACACTGGAACGCTGCGACCTTTTACTGGCTGAGTTCCGTAATCTAGGGCTTTGATTGTGTTGATCACATGTTTGTTGTCAGATTTGATCAAGCTTAAGATTTTAGTGAGTTTCGGATCTGTTTGTTGAAGGTGTGAAATGGCATTGATCACCTGAATCAGAACCCGAGGATGCTCATCTTTTGCTGTTTTTGTGAGTCGCTCGGAGACGTGATCGAGATGTTCTGCCTGAAGGCGGATCTGATTCACGGCTGCTCCACGGAAATGGATGGATTTTGAGTTGAGCAGTGTATCTATTAACGCTGGACGAGCTTGATTAAGACCACCGCAGACAAAGATTACTTCTAGTGCTGCTTGTTCAAAATCTGGATCATTACGATCCATTTTAGCGATCCAACGATCGACGGCCGCAATGCCTTTTGCTCCGTTTTTACGGAGCTCGATACGTGCGTGATGGCGGACGAGCCCTTGCGAGCTAGTGAGAAGCTTGCAGAGGTTTTCTGGAGTTTCTCCTTCGATGTTCGGGATGTCTGTAACGAGTGGTTTTTTCTTATGAACGATCCTCCAGATTCTGCCGTAGTCGTGATCCCAATGTGGGTCACGCATCGGGTGCTGAGCGTGTCCGATGATCGGGCTACAAAAGTCAGATACATAGAGCGCACCATCCATTCCATACTCCAGATCCGCTGGGCGGAATGCGGCGTTTGGTGATGAGAGGATGACCTGAGCATCGCCTCTGGTGATCATGCCTTCAGTGTAGTCAAATTGTGTTAGCGTTACTGCATATTTACCGAGTAATGAGGCGGATGCCATGCCTTCTTGAAACTTGTCTGGGTAGTTAGGACTGGAAACGATCGCGATACCCGAACCTTTTCCAAACTGCCCAATAGAGCCGTATCTAAAAGGATGGTAAGCCCCGAGTGGGGTCCATGGTAAGACAATGCTATCGTAGAAAATACCGTCTCCATACATTTGGAAGGTGTCTCCGTAACGGTCAAAATCCACGTTCCATGGGTTCGGTGTGGTGTGCTGATATTCGGTGTTTATTTTACCGCTAGCTACGTTTAAACGATACGTCGTCGCATCGATTCCACGGTGCACGCCGAAGGGAGTTTCCAGCTGGGAACGGTGGAAGACGCCATCGCTGAAGAGGACGTGGCCCATGGGGTCGGTGGCGATCATGCCGCCGTGGTGGGAGTCGGT
>JALZWJ010000011.1 GCA_023300065.1 Akkermansiaceae bacterium | reverse complement strand
GTTTTCTGAATCAATTTGTTTTATTAAAGATATGTGGGTTTCGATATCATCAATAGATCTTGCCATTAATGCGAATTTATAGATGTCAGCTTTTTCTTGCTGGGTTTTTTCTTGGAGGATTTTTAGGGCGGGGGTCGCGTCAAAGTCGTGGAAGGAGCCGATGACGATGATCTCCGACGTTCGGGCATCATCGATGATGTCTGAGAGGTGTGGGAAATCTTGTAGCTCAATATCGATGAGTGAAGCATAGGGCATGAGTGCTCGGTAAGCGGCGGCTCGGGATTGGATCGACCAATCTGCCTGACCTCCCTCGGCGGCTCCCCTAGCGGTGATGAGGAGGGGGAGAGGGGATCTTTCCGCAAAGGCTAAGACGTCGGCACCATAACCTAGGGAGTCTAGGCGTAATTCGACTAAGTCGCAATTCTGAGGAGCTTCTGTCAGTTGCTCTAAGTCAGCGACTGATCCAACAGTGAGGGGTGTCGTTTTTTCGATGAAGTCTCTGACCTGTGTGCGGTGGCTCATGGGTGGTAGCTTTGGGGGAGGGAGTGGGGTTTGTCAAAAGGCTTCGCTCAGAATCGCAGAACCCTGTCAACCGCTAAAAAAAGCAAGCGATTTCCAGTTTTTTGCTAGCCGTCCCCTATCGTAATTTCCTACTTTTGGGGAAACCTTTCAACAAATTATGTTTAATTGCGGATTTTTAAAAACCTTACTCCCTCTGGCGTGTTGCGTCGTTTTGTCTCCGGTCGCTTGCGCTCAGTTGGAACTGTCCAAGGATGCTCGATTTACGGTCGGTGATCCTGAGTTCGATTTACTGCAATCACCTATTATCGTAGATGGTAATGGGAAGAATTTTAAGCCGAAGGATTGGCTTGAAGTTGAGGTGTTGCTTAAGGTTGATCGGTTGAAGGTGGAGCCGGAGGATCACTATCTCGATGAGATTAAGGTGAATTGGAATATCGTGGTAAAGGGCCAGGATCGTAAAGCTTACTGGATTAAGAAGAGCGTGACTTACGTGAATTTCCCAACAGACGAAGAAGTTTACGTCTCCATTTACATTTCCCCAAACACCTTAAAACGGATTACGGGTAAGAGCCGAGCTTCTAAGGGAGACTTAGAGGCTGTGGGTGGTGAGATTGAGCTCAATGGAGCGATGGTGGGCTTTTTCAGCCACGGTGAAAAGGATGGCTGGTGGACTAAGACGCTTAAGGGAGTGGAGGTGACCCAGAAGTTCCCTTTACTCGATAAGACTCAGACCCCTTTCGCGCCTCTCTGGTATGACCGCTATGCCGAGGTGAAGCCAAAGGACGAGCGCTAATTTCTCTTTTTCTAACATTCATTTTCCAAGTTTTACACACACTATCATGGCGGACCAACAGTCTATCATTGCACTCAACATCGGATCCCAGCGGATTTCCATGGGCGTCTTCGCTCCGACCAAGAAAGGCTTGGTCTTAAAATCCTACGGAGCCTCCAGTATTCTCGCTGATCCAGCGACTGAGGCCGCGCGTATTCCGCAGGTTCAACTCGCCATCAAAGAGCTCGCTAAGAGCCTTAAAGTGGGGAGCCAAAAAGCGGCTTATGCTCTTTCGGGGCAGTCGGTCTTTGTTCGTTTCGTAAAGCTCCCGCCTCTTGAGTCGGAGAATATGGATGAGCTCGTAAAGTTCGAGGCTCAGCAAAACGTGCCTTTCCCGATCGATGAGGTCGTTTGGGACTGGGAGAAGCTGGAGACTGGTGGAATTGAGACGGAGATTGTCCTGGTTGCAATTAAGTCTGATTCGCTCAATGACCTGAACTCGGTGGTTGCTGAAACTGGCCTTGGGACTCGCTTGGTCGACTGTGCGCCCATCGCGCTCTACAATGCTTTTCGCTATAACTATCAAGGGCTGGATGAGAGTGTCCTTCTTCTTGATATTGGAGCAAAGACCTCCAATCTAATCTACGCTGACGGCGCGAGGTTCTTCACCCGTTCGGTTGCGATCGGAGGGGCTAACCTTACGAGCGCGGTTGCAAAGGAATATGATGTCTCCTTCGCGGAGGCTGAGAATAGTAAGCTTACGAGCGGCCTCGTCACCCTTGGTGGGGGACATGCTGGGCAGCTGGATGAAGCGACTGCAGCTCTTGGTACGGTGATTCGGAATGCTCTGACTCGTCTTACTGCTTAGATTCAGCGCACCAATACTCTCTTCCGCAGTCAGCAGGGTGGCAATGCTCCGACGAAGGTGCTTCTTGCCGGTGGCACTGCGAATCTTCCCTATCTGCGGGAATTCCTAGAAGAGAAGCTCAGTCTCCCCGTCGAGGCTTTCAACCCTCTCCAGCGTATCTCCGTTGGTAAAGGGGTGGATGTCGATGCACTAGGGCGTGAAGCTCACCAGCTCGGCGAGATCGTCGGTTTGGGACTCCGTGCCTCTGATAAAGCTGTCGTGGGGATCGATCTTGTTCCTGATGTTGTTCAGGCTCAACGAGACATCACCCGTCGGAAGCCTGCGCTTATGGTTGCGGCGGCTCTCTTCCTCATTGGTTTACTGGCTTGGGTTGGTTTTAAGGCTAAGTCCGTGAGTGATGCCAAGGCCTTCCTCGCGGGTCTTGAGTCCGAAGAGGTTGATCTAGATCAACCTGCTAATAAGATTAGAA
>JALZWJ010000010.1 GCA_023300065.1 Akkermansiaceae bacterium | reverse complement strand
TCTGGATTATCTGGATTATACATGATTTCTGACACTACGGTATTGCTCGCGCTCGCAAGAGTGCCGACTAAGAAATCAGATTCAGTCAGAGCCGACCATTCGCCATTGTTGAGGGCGCGAGCTTTCACGGTGCTTGATTGCGTGAGCGTAATTGGAGCGGCGTAATTGGAGCCGACCGCGTTGCTCGTCCACATTTCGCGCGGATCACTACCATCGGTCGTGAAGTAGATCGTTCCCTCTGGAACCGTGATGGCTACCGCATCACCGGTGCGATTGAAATCAGGAGCGTCAGTCTCTGGATAGAGGTCATTATCACGCAAGAGCTCTACTAAGAAATCAGCGCGGGTGGGAAAGTAGTCATTGAGCAAACGATTCCGCTCTTGTTCCCATTCCGCGTCACGCGTGTAAGGGAGGGCGGGGCGACGAAAATCTCCCCAACGGGCAGATTCTCCGATAATCGCGGTGTAGAGTTCATTCGCGCGAACTTCCCAAGTTGCGGCGACACGGGCGGGAGTGAGCGCCCCGCCGTTGAAGCAGTGACGGCGCACGCGGTCTGCGTAGCGAAGGCGGAATTCTGGGTTTTCGCGTAACTCTGAATAGACCCGAGCGAGAGAGCCTGCCTGCTGACTCGCATCGCCAACGTTCACATTACGAGTGACATCGATCTCGAACATGCTGGCCTCCATGTCCCACGGCATCCCGATCCACGTCGTAGTATTGTCCCCGCGAGTCTTGCGGATAGCGCGCATGTTATTGGAATCAAAGACCTCAGGCCCATCGCGGCTCCCCATGTATTGGTGCATGAGGAAGTAGTCGATGTGATTGTCGATATCCAGATGAGTCTCCATTTCCTCATACTTTGCTTGGGTTTCCAGGCCGGAGTTCGCGAGGTCCTGCATCTCGTTCCAAGCATCGAAGGTTCCATCAAGGATTTTGGTAGTGACGGTGCGGCGGTTGATCGCGTCGTACTCTTCATCTTCACCACCGAAGTGCGACACGCCATAAGCGGCACGTGGGTATTCCACGGGGTTGTAGAGTCCCCAGTAGATCCCGTTAATGTAGAGATGCACGTACGTCGACTCACCAGAAGTTTGCCCCATGTCCTTGATGATATCGCGCGCGAAGGAATCTCGAATATACTGTGACTGCTCACGCTCCGTAGTGCCGACGCCGCTGCCAATTTGCGAATTTCTAGTCCAACCGTGAGCGTTTTGACCACGGAGGATAATGCTGTCGAATTCGTCCACGTTCGTGTCGGGGAAGAGTTTGTAATTCAAATTTTTCATTCCGTATTCGCCACGGAACTCGACACGGAAGCCGTGTTTTGGCTGACCGTTGGCACTGCGTGAACCATTGCCGTGAATGCGTATTCCGCAGTTTGTTTGCACGTCTTCTGAGGAATCATCAGAGTGGAGAAACTCGAAAGAAACCTCGCGCTCCCATGCTCGCCCATCATTCTGAGGGTTGGCATAAATCGCGAGTGGGCCATCAAAGAATTGATCATTGGGGGCCACGATCGAGAGAGTGCGAATGCTCTTAAGACCATCGATGATTTCATCGCGATAAGCCGGGTCATTCACCACATCTGGATCCATCTCGTAGTCAACGGAGCGTGATCCCCACGAGGTGGGAGCGCCGACTGGGTTAGCCGGTTGTTGAATGACATCATCGAGGAAGAGGTAGCTCTGAGTATCGACGTTGGTTGCTAGTAATCCTGCCTTAAAAGCAGCGGCACGCAGGACAGTCGTCGTGGTGATCGGGATCGCCGTGGTAAAGGTGGTTCCGTTGGTCTCGGTCGGTTCGCTGCCATCGGTGGTGTAGCGAATGACGGCACCGATTGTATCGCTCGTAATCGTCAGGCTCTGAGGAGTCTCGTAGAAGCCCCGCTTGAGACTAAAGTTCGTATCCGAGACCCGCCCATCAAAGCCACTGCTATTTGGAGCACCAGGAGTCGGGGTGAGGAAGCGAGTGATATCGGTATCATCAATACCGTAGGAAATGTCAGTGATTTGCGCCGGGAAATTGACTTCAGAAACCACAGTGAAGCCATCGGGGGCGATCAAGCGGAGAGTTTCGCCAGAGCTGCTGAGGCTGAAGTTGGTGTGGAGTTCTGAACCGCTAATGGCCCGATCTTTTCCAGAGGCAAAAACGAGAAGGTGCTGGCCGCCCGAAATGATTGTTCCGCTTGAAATTTTCCATTGAGTTGGGTTTGTCGGCTCATCGCTCAGATAGTAGTCGCTGAGGTCAAGATCAAAGGCGTTAGGATTGTGGATTTCGATCCAGTCGGAGGCGTCCGCATCCTCATCTTCAAGGCCGTTGTCATTGCTAGCAAGGATCTCAGTGATGATAGGATCACTGACAGGCACATCAACGCCAATCGTCACTTCCGCTGTGGTCATCCCGCCCGCTCCGGTCGCAGTGAGCGTGTAGGTCGTGGTGGTCGTCGGTGAGACACTCATGGTGCCAGTGGTGGTAACGGTTCCCACGGTGGGGGCGATGTTCACGGTGTTAGCACGTTCGACCACCCAGTCTAAGGTCGTGCTCCCACCTGATGGAATCATCCCAGGGGTGCCCGTAAAAGTTGTAACCGAGGGTGCGGGAGTTCCACCTAAATTAGCGACAAGCCACTCGTTAATATCGGCGATTTGGGTATCACTGAGCGCAGTGTTATAGACTAGAACTTCGACGATATCCGCATCGGCAGTATTGGTGCTACCAGAGACGGAGGAGGCCCCGGCTCGCACGTCGCCTAGAAAAAATTCATCTGAACTGGTGGTGAAGCTCGTTCCAGCATCTGTAAGGACGGCATTTAAATTACCGGTGGTATTGAACCATTCATCAACTCCATTGCTGTCCATTCGCGCACTGCGAATGAAAGGCGTATTCAGAGGAATCGCGGCGCTGTAGCCTCCAGAGCCGATCTGGCCATTGTCTTTACGAATGGAGGGGTCACTAGCGAGGTTGAAATGATTACCAAGATTCCCCGCAGCAGAAATCGAGCCGAATCCGAGAGGGCGATTGATACCGTTGTTTGATGAAGTGGAGTAGACCGTAATGATGGTCAATTCAGACAAGCCGCTTCCGTCATTCACATCAGTGATGGCCAGAATGTCATCACGATCACCAGAGAAATGGACGCTCTCTAATTCATTCGGAGTGAGCGTTCCACCAGCAATGCTCGATTGATTGGGAGCGCTCCAAGTAATACCGTCAACGACACCAATTCCTTGGGCATGATGATCATTCCCAGATGAGTCTAACCACTCGCCAGCTGCAGGGTCGTAGTCGATATCCGCGTTGCGTAACCACAGACTAAGACTACCGGAGATACTCGGATCGTCAGGAGCGAGTTCTTCAGCACTCACGTTCAAAAAGAGGATTGGTAACACCAAAACATATTTCTTCACCCAAGTTTGAGAAGTCACTGGATCCATTAGTTATTTAAATCAAAATCTAATAAAAAGGTCAATTTTTTTTCCACCTATTCCGCGGCAGAATCATTTACACTAGCAGGAAAAATGTGACTCATCTCCCCAGTAAAAACCATCGGTCTCTCGCACCTCGGACTCGACGCAGACCACATCCTCCGCAACCCCTCCGCATCCCACCTTTGCATGGATGCCATCCGCTACGAACCCTCCACTTCACTCTCTGCCTTCGGTGCCCTCATCGCCTACTCTGGCGAAAAAACCAGCCGCTCCCCCGGCGACAAACGCATCACCGAGCATACCCTCGAAATCAACCGCTAGCGCGCCAAAGACTACCTCACCACCCGTGAGCAACTCTACGTCATCGATCCCTTCGCCGGCTGGGACCCGCTAACCGGATCAAAGTCCGCGTCATCTGCACCCGCCCCTACCATGCAGACCAAGCCGAGTTCGACAAATCCGCCCGCCACCTCGCTGACCTCTTCCACGAGAATTTCAAAAACTACCAAAACGGTAGCAGTCAAGACATGCTCAAAGGCGGCCCCACAGCCCCCTCAGCGTAGCATTAAAATAATCGAAAAACGGAAGGGGGAAGAATTCACTCCCCTTCCCGAAACTTCTCCACCCTATCAACATCGATCCACAAATCGTGGACAACCTCCGTAATTTGCGCAAAGGGCTCCCCATCACCGAACTTAATCCGAACCGTCATCGGGCGACTTTCACCCTCCGCAACCAAGCTCTTCAAAAGTGACTCCACCTTCCCCCCCCGAGATGGCTCAGCCACAATTGACACCGCCCCACTCCGGTCCTTCACCCGATAGTAAAGCGGCGCATCCCCCTTGCCCGCTTGCTCCTCATCGACGACGCGAAGAAGGTAGCCCCGCATCAGGTATTCCTTCTCCGCGCGGTTTTTGATAAAATTTCCCCATTCAATCTCCCCATAACAGACCGTCGACTCCCAATCAATCAGCATCTGGTCACGCCCAGAAACCACCGTAAACCAATGCTCATCCCTATCCTCATCCAGGGCCCTTGCAGCGGTCAGGGGGATGCCCCCAAAAGCGGAATTAATTTGCTCATTAATCCCCGTAAAACCTCTCGGTAAGGGATTTTGCACCCGCTTATAATACTCCTTCAGCAGAGGGAGCATCTCCTCACCACGCACCAAATACCGCGCCCGCTCCTCTAACGTCTCCCCCTCCATGAATCCCCGCACCGCCTGCTCTACCGACGCCTTAATCTCAGCAGGCTTCGCCCTCTCCATAAAAGAAAGCACTACTAAATCCGAATCGACCGCCACCTCATCTTCATTCTTCGTGGACCATTGAATCAGCACAAAAATCCCCACCAACGCAACCACCAGAAGCCCCAAAATACCGAACCCCAAATTCCGCACCGTCCGCCCGACCACCAGTTTTTCTGAATACAACTCAGGATCGTCAAAAGCATCCACCTCTTCACAGCTCATCGAGTTATTAAACAAATACTCATCCGCTCGTGCCCCCCCAAAAGTCTTCCCTCGCTTCTCCCGCCGCTTCTCTCCCTCACTCTCTACGTTCATCGCCTTTCACTAAAATCACCTCACCTCTGATTGTCCACTCTACAAAATCGAGTCGCCGTTTTAACGGCGGCGATCTCACTCAAATCATCGATTAGATCATTGCCGCCCGAAATTCATAATTACTTTAAAAGGCACGTGTCCGCCCCTAATCTCGCCGTATGGAAGATGACTCTGACCCACAAAACGAGGCTACAAAAGGTCGGCTAAGATCTGAGGACCGCAGAGGCCAAATCGCCAACGACTACCTAGACTCCGATCAACAGCCTCAAAATCAAGCCCCCCATGATCCTGAAAAAGATTGGGAAGAGATTCAAAGTAGGCGGAGAAATCATCGAATCATGATCAGCCTCGCCTTGATCATCCCCTTCGGCGCTGCCAGCCTGTTTGCACTCTCTCTCTTTCATCAAGGCAAGGACCACTCAGAGAATCGCAGAAGCACCCTCACACCACCCCCTCCGGAGTCTTTCATTGAAAAGGCCACCCCAACTGAAATTCAGCAAGCGATCGAAAAATGCCTCAGCGGTTTCATGAACGCTAGCTCGAACGCAGAGCGCTGCCGCTTCATCATTGGCGGAAACCATTTCCAAGACTCATTGGATGAATACTACAACCGCCCCGGCATCCACCCGCCCCAGAACTTCGGAAGAATCTTAGAGAATAACACAGCAGCCTTTGGCGGCGTCACCATGCACGCCGTCCTAGCTCTTGAGGCCGAAGAATCATCTGGCTGGGTCTTCAATCTCCTCCCCACCCAAACTGAAATGAAAATCGATTGGGCTTCATCCGTCGGTTATGGCGAACAATCTTGGAAGCGCTTCCAAGAAACCAAACCCAGAGAACCTACCACCATGCGCGTCTATCTCGCCCGGGCCGGAGGGGGGCAACAAACCGCGGACCCTCAAAAATTTGGATTCTGTAAAATCTACACCAGAGGAGATGAGCAGAGCCTTCCCGGCTTCTTCCAAATCGACACCAAAATGGCACGCACTCTCAAAAAAATCGTCCCCCCAGGCGGACGACAACCCGTCACAGTCACAGTTCGCTGGAATCACGAAGGGACCGCAGTAGAGATCATCAAAATCTCCCATAATTTCTGGATCGACCTCGCCCAGTATCAAAAATCCTATGGAAAAAACGGCCAATAATTACCCGATTTTTTCTTAAACTCCTCTTTATTACTTTATCTCTTTGCCTAGCGGAGCATTTATACATACAAGTTCTCCTTATGA
>JALZWJ010000009.1 GCA_023300065.1 Akkermansiaceae bacterium | reverse complement strand
CGCTGACATTCGCCAGCTCAAACTGTGCTATGGAAATGGCGATAAATTCACCGCCCTCTGCAGCGCCCTCCACTCCCAGCCGCACGGGTCAGCGCTCGTTTTCTGTAACCAAAAGATCACGGTGCGCGAGATCACGGAGGAACTCAGGCGCGGAGGAATCAGCGCGGACCGCTTCGATGGTGACCTTGAACAGTTCGACCGCGATCAGGTGCTCGCTCGCTTCCGCAACCAAAGCGTGCGCGTCTTGATCGCCACGGATGTCGCGGGGCGCGGGCTGGATGTGGAGGGCCTAGACCTCGTGATCAACTACGACCTCCCCATGCAAAAAGAGGGCTACATTCACCGCATCGGGCGGACTGGCCGAGCGGGTGCCAATGGGGTCGCGATCACGCTTGTTCAGGACCGAAGTGACCCAGAGCTTAGCGCGATTCAGGCCTTCACAGGGCAAAAGGTTGAGACCTTAGATCTTCACGCTAGCGATCAATTAAGCCTCGATGAACTACTCACTAAGCTGACCGAAGGCCCCAGAATGGAAACGATCATGATCTCCGGCGGCCGAAAAGATAAGGTCCGGAAAGGCGATCTCTTAGGGGCTTTGACAGGCGATGCCGCGGGCTTGAGCGGGAAAGACATCGGGATGATCGAGATTCAAGATAACCTCTCTTACGTCGCAGTGTCACAAGCCGTGATCAAGAAGGCCGTGTCAGCCATCAACAAGGGAAAGGTGAAAGGCAAGCGCTTCCGGGCGACGCAAGTTGGGAAATAGACATTGCGGTTTCACTTTAACGGGTTTTCCTTTGAGAGATGCGTTTCTTAATCATCACCCTACTCCTCTCTGCCCTGCTTAAAGCGGATGATTTTGCAAACCTCTCTGGAGCAAGCCGTGATCCAAGGATCGATAAACTAGGCTTCACAACCACTCAACAATGGGGAAGTGAATTTGTGAAATTGGCCAAGACCCGGCCCAAATACCTAAGCCGAGAATGGCAACGGCAGATCACCCTCCCAGCCCCTCCTGCCAATACCTCTCAGCGGACAGCAGCGGAGATCGTTTACCTCAAATCACTCATCTCAAAGCGGGCCCAAAAGAAGTCTGAGATTGAAGCCGAGGTGCATGTCACCAACTTCCGTTACGGCCCACATACCTACGAATCACTCACCACTGAGAATAAATACCGGGCAACGGCGAAGGTCATGCTGGCCGCCTATCATGACTTAGCCATTGCCACTTTCGTATTGAAGCAGAAGTTCAATCGAGTGCGCCCGTCCGAACTAGATAAGGAACTGAGCCACACCATCGCGGTGCCCACTCACCCCGCTTACCCAAGCGGGCATGCCACGGGGGCCTACATCTTCGCCTACATCCTGCAAGAGCTGGACCCAGAATCTACCGAAACCTACCTCAACTCAGCTCAGAAAATTACCGAGAATCGCGAAATCGCAGGGCTTCATTATCCGAGCGATTCAGAAGCCGGCCGTCTCCTAGCGAGACAATTGACAGATCTCTTTCTGAACCATCCCACCTTCAAGCGCCTCATGGCAGATGCTCGAAAAGAATGGCCCTAGAAGTCTGTCGGTTGCGAGATGAGCATCCCACCCTACATTCTTGGAATGTCCCAAGAAGATCTTAAATCCCTCGCGCCTAACCTAGCCAATGGTGAATTCCCACGGAGCCCCCGCGCGACAATCGGTGGATACGTCATCGCAGCACGCGCCTTGGATAAATGCCGCGCGGTCCTTGCCGGAACAAACGGCGACTACCACTTTGACTGTCCTTTAGACAATTGCTTCTTCGATTTCGCGGGGATCTCGGCCGATGAATTCAAAGACTTTGTCGCCACCGGCGCTGATGATGAAGCCGTCGCAAAATGGATCGCTGATCATGCAAAACGTCTAGAATCACGAGAAGTCATCCAGTGGAACAACGACATGCGCTCCAAGCGAGTCTGCGATATGCCCATTGAATTGCAGGAATTTCTCGAAGGCTACATCCCAGAGTTCATTCCTGCCGAGAAAATTGTCTACTGCTGGTTCGATGTCTACGACATCGAAGAAGGCCGAATCTAAAGCGAGAATTCCGAACAAATTCCCTCAAGATCGGCCCTTCTCCATCTTCACAATGAGCGCTCCTCCAAAAAGGACCATCACCGTGTAGTAGATCCAAACCAGCACCACCAAGAAAGAGCCGATCATTCCGTAGATGCTTAGCTTCTCTCCGAACGATAGCAGGGTCATCACGATGCTCCCCACCTCCCAAAAGCTCGCCGCAATCACGGCCGCAACTAACGAGAGCTTCCACGATACCACCGCCTTGGAGAGATACCGATAAAGGAGAGTCAGCCCCGCCACATTAATCGCGATTCCCACGGTCAGAGATGCCACTCTCGATATCTGCGGAAGGATCGATAACTCAATCCCCCCCAGCTCCGAAATCCCTCGCAGAGCCACTCCTAAAATAAAGAGAATTACCACCAAACACCCCAACCCTAGGATCATGACGAATGACCGAACCCGACTCGATATCGCCATCCGGACCGCACTTTTAAAATCCCGATCTTTATCCCCTCTCCCGATGTCCCAGATGCGGTAAAACCCTCGGTCAATCTGCGCAAAGACCAGAGAAGCAGTGAAGACAAAGACCACGCCCGCAAGTGGCCCATTCACCAACGCCTGATCCTGCACTTGCTCTAACAACCGGGCCATCGACTCAGAAAACTCCGCCGACATCTGGCTCGAAAGAAGTTCCAAGATCTCAGTCCTAGCACTCGGTCCATTTGGCATGAACCGGAAAAAATATCCCACCCCAGCTACCAAGATCATCATCAGCGGGAAAATCGATAAAGCCGCATAGAACGCCACCCCTGCCGCCAATGACGCACATTCATAATGCCCCCACGCCTCCACCAGAGATTTCACCTTCTTCACCATTTGCGCAAATTAGAAGGCTCCGCTCCTGATTACAAGGCTCTCTGGGAAGATCTTAGCGACAAGATCGAAGATATTTCTCTCTCTCAAGTGGATCAAGATCTCCTCGATCACAGGCTCACCCGCATCAAGAACGGCGAAGCCGAAATCCTAAAATGGGATGAAGTTAAGCACAGCATCGGAGAAGTATGATCCAGATCGAGATCTCCAGCGATGCACTGACTGACCTGAGAAACGGGTTCTTCTTCTATGAAAAACAAGCCGGCGGACTTGGTGACTATTTCTCAACACAAATCCGCTCAGATATCGACGGGCTTCAGATTACTGCCGGCATCTAGGGTGGATTAGGGCACATTTAGATCGCCAAGAGTAAGCCTCCTAATCCGATCTCGCCCCCATGTCCCCCGCCGAAAGTCACCCCACGCCGGAGTCGCTCTAACTCGTATAATTAGGATTCGCCTTAAATCTTGGACCCCCTCTAGTCACTCCAAAATCCACCGCCCCCACTTGCGCGAGATAGCGGATCTCTTTCTCCCACCCCTCATGTTCCTCCAAGCCCTGCCATTTATTTGCAGAACGGAGTCCTTCTAAAACGGTGCTCATCCGGCCCTCCAGCTCAGCGCTCACTGGGATCAAATTTGCAAATCTCGTCGCCGCATTAAAAAGCATCAATGGCCCCGCCAAGAACAACTGACTCAAGGCATGCGAAGTCCCCGTCACCTTTCCTAGCTCTCTCCCCACCGCATATCCCCCACCCGTATCACCTTGAGCAAGGGACTCGAAGTAGAGGGCTGATTCTCCGAACGAGGTTAGCCCGCCCCCTTTTAGCCATACCGAATACCCGCTGGAAAATAGGACAATCACCCCCACCCAGCCCACCATAACGGCCCTCCCCTCAGTCACCTCGAACCCAAATTCCGTGAGTGACCATGCCGGGACATATCGAAAAAACAGATAGGCCAAAAAGCAGCAGAGTAACCCGCCGAGAATTGCCAAAATCCCCATCACGATCTGGTAACGATTATAGCGACGAATCATCGCCATCAGACTACCGGCCTCTTCTCAAAAACAAATACATTCCTTCGCGAACAAACATCATCCTAAGAATTACCAACCCTCCCCCGTTTCAGACCTCCACACCATGGCCCGACACAAAAAAATACAATCACCCGCAGAAGAAGAACCCAACTTGGACATCTCCTCTCTCATCGATGTCTGCTTCCTGCTCCTCATCTACTTCCTCGTCACCACTCAAATCGTGCAAAAAGAGCAAGAACTCAGCACCACCCTTCCCACCCATGAGCAAAGTGGGACTCCTCCTGAAATCGGGCCCCTCGCGCTGATTTTAGAGGCCAATGGCCGCATCTCCATTCTGAACGAAACTGGCCAGCTTGAATTGATCGAGTCCAATCCCGACACGAGGGAGCTCCCGCATCTCTCAGAGCGCCTCACCCTCCATAAAAGCATCTCTGAGACCTCCAGCCAGTTACCCCTCGTACAAATCCAAGTCGATGGAGAGACCGCCCAGCAACGAGTGATCGATGTCCTCAACGCCCTCGCCGGTGCCAAAATCACCGAGATCACCTTCATGGATCCAAAAGTAAGCTAGCTCGAATGGCGCTCGGTTAAACCGATCCTTGGCATGTCGGCTAGGAGGACTATCTTTACGTTCATGAACCCCCTCATCGTCCTCCTGCTGACTCTTCCCGCTGCGGCCCAGCTCTCAAAAATCCCCACCTGGGCGCCTCTCCCCACCACCTCGACCGCCACCACCCTGCGCGCTGGTAATGCCACCTACATTCGCTCGCTCCAATACGTCACCCCACAGCCCGCCACCACCGCAGCGCAGCTCACCGCGATCAATCCGCACCTCCCTAAAATCCTCCCAGACTTCAACCTCCTCCTAGAAACGGCCCAGCTCTCCTCCCGCTACCAACAACTCTACGACACCAAGCACAAGGTGAACCGCGGCGGCAAGCTCCTCACCCCGCACAACTACTTCGACTGCGAAACCACCCTCCTCCTCACCCACCCCACGACTCAACAAAAGGTCTTCCTCCTCCAGTCCGACATGGACGTCGTCACCGATGGCTCAGACCCCGGCCGCTCGCCCCTCCTCTCAAACTACGACCTAGCTCGTACGTCCGATTGGTTCCTCCCCGAAACCGCCTACTCCTGGGTCAACACCAGCTCCGCGCCAAACCCCTTCCTCAACTACTACCCAGAGACCCTCACCAAACTCCAAACCCTCCGCACCCAACTCGAAGCCGAGGCCAAAAAAGACCCCGGCGTGGTCTGGCGTGAAATGATCCGCACCTGCGATTCCCAAATCTACCGGGTCAAAGAACGCGGCCTCCATTCCTACACCAAAACCAACCTCAAAAAACGCAGCTTCCTCCTCGCCACGCGAGACCCCTTCGTCGTCCTCCCCGTCCCCTGGGTCAAGTCCACCGCTGCCTTCTCCCCGCGCATGGGTGACTACGCCGCCGTCATCTATAAAGACAAAATCTACCCCGCCATCCTCGGCGATGCCGGCCCCTCCTCAAAAACCGGGGAGGCCTCCCTCCGCCTCGCCCGCGCCCTCAACCCAAAGGCCAACGGCAAAACCCGTGCCGTCTCCGACCTCACCGTCACCTACCTCTTCTTTCCAAAATCCGCGGGCCCCCGCACCGCTCCAAACCTCACCCAATGGCACGCCAAAGTCACCACCCTCCTCAACAACATCGGGGGCCTAGACCCTCGCTACACCCTTCACACATGGGAGTGATTTCTTAAAACCACGCTCGTCATAAAAAAACGATCTCACCGCCCTATCAAAAGCCCCACCCATTATTTTTCCACTATCCCTCCCACATCCCTTCTGTTCTATTCACCTTATTCCTCTCATGATTCGCCTGCTCATCTTCCTCCTCATCCCCCTCTCCGCCCTCGCCGCCCTCGCCGAAGACCGCCCCAACATCCTCTGGATCACTACCGAAGATAACGCCTCACATTGGCTAGGCTGTTACGGAAACAAAGAAGCTCACACCCCTCACCTCGATGCCCTCGCTCAGAGCGGCACCCGCTTCACCGCCGCTTATTCCAATGCCCCCGTCTGTGCCGTGGCCCGTGCCACCATCCTCATGGGCCGCTACTCCCCCTCCATGGGAACCCAGCACATGCGCAGCCGCCACCCCATCCCCTCCGAGCTTAAGCCCTACGTCCAGCACCTCAGAGAAACCGGATACTACTGCACCAACGCCTCCAAAACCGACTACAACTTCGAAGGAAACGACAAAGAACTTTGGGATCAATGCTCCAAAAAAGCGCACTATAAAAACCGCCCCGACGGCGCCCCCTTCTTCGCCATTTTCAATCTCACCACCTGCCACGAGAGTTCCCTCTTCCCCTCCAAGGTCGCCAGCGCTCGCAAGAAAGGCACCATCCCAAAAACCACCCGCCTCAACCCCGCCGAACTCACCCTCCCCGCACACCTTCCCGACCTCCCAGAAATCCGCAATGACGTCGCCATCTACCACGATGTCATGACCGCCACCGACACCCGCGTCGGCCAAATCATCGCCGAACTCAAAAAAGACGGCCTCGCAGAAAACACCATCATCTTCAGCTACGGAGACCACGGCGGCCCCACCCCCCGCGGTAAACGCTACCTCCACGACACCGGCGTCCGCATCCCCATGATCCTCCACGTCCCTGAAAAATGGGCCAAACTCTCCCCCTTCAAAAAAGGCCAAGTCAGCGATGAAATCGTCACCTTCGTCGATCTCGCCCCCACCCTACTCTCCCTCGCCGGCTTAAAAAACGACCCCAACATGCAGGGCCGCCCCTTTCTCGGACCAAACCGCGTCGAGCCCCCAAAAAACCACCACGCCCTCCTCTTCGCCGACCGCTTTGACGAGTTCTACGGCCTCCGCCGCGGCATCACCGATGGCCGTTACAAATATATCCGCCACCTCACCCCACACCTCTGGGCCGCCCCCTACTCCTTTTACCAGTTCGAAATGCCCTCGTGGACCGCTTGGCAAAAAGCCTGGAAAGCCGGTCAACTCACCGGTATCCAAGCCGCCCTCTGGGAGAATAACCAACCCATCGAGGCACTCTACGACACCCAGACTGACCCCTGGGAAATCGACAACCTCGCCTCAGATCCCGCCCACGCCGATCGCCTCGCCAACATGCGCGCCCTCCTCCGCAAAGACATGGCAGAGATCCGCGATACCGGCCTCGTCCCAGAGCCCCTCTTCACCACCGTCGCCGGGCAGGGTCCCATCGCCACCGCCATCGCCCACCCAGACTTCCCCTTCCAGCAGCTCCTCGACCTCGCATTCCTCGCCTCCGCTCGCGATGAAGCAAACCTCCCAAAACTCCAAAAAGCCGCCACCTCCGCACACCCCGTCACTCGCTACTGGGGCCTCAGCGGACTCGTCACCCTCGGCGCTAAATCCGCCCCCGCTGCCAAAATCCTCCACACCGCCCTCACCGATTCAGAAGCCATCAACCGCGCCCAAGCAGCTCACGCCCTCTCCCAAATCGGCGAAAAAGAAAAAGCCCTCACAGCCCTCTCCACCGAGCTAAAAAATAACCAACTCTCCCAAACCAACCAAGCCCTCATCGTCAACACCCTCATGCAAATGCGTGAAACCTCCGCCATCCCAAAATCGTGGATCAAAAAGAACCTTGGCAACAAAAATGGCTCCCCTCGCCTCGGCACCCTCGCCGAAAAAATCCAAAAACTCTAAAGAGTCCACCCTTGCCATTCTAAGAAACAAAGGCACGCTCAGTGCACAAAAAAAACTTGTCACACAAATGAGCGAATTCCACGTAGTCCCAGCCAGCAAACACGATGAACTAGTCACTGCCGCCTACCAAGCCAGAGGCTACCAAGCAGACGAATCCGCCATCGCCGCCCAAGTCTGCCAAGACGCCACCCGCCACGGCATCCGGACCCACAACGCTCTCAAAGCCCTCCACCTAGACCACCTCTTCGGCTCCGCCACCGGAGGCTGCGTCCCAGGCGCTGAAATCGAAGTCGTCAACAACCGCTTCAAAGCCTCCGAAGTCTGGAACGCTAATAAAAAACTCGGCCAAGCCGTCGCCGTCGCCGCCATCGACCGCTGCATCGAAATGGCTGACGAATACGGCGTCGGCCAAGTCGCCATCGACAACGCCTTCCACTACCTTTGGGGCGGTGGCTACGTCATGAAAGCCGCAGAAAAAGGCTACATCGCCTACACCAACTGCACCTCTACCCTCGCCGAAGTCGTCCCCTTCTTCGGCAAACACCCCACCCTCGGAACCAACCCCCACTCCTGGAGCTACCCCACCCAAGAAGCCAACGGCTTCCCCATCGTCATCGACTGGGCCACCTCCACCGTCGCCATGGGCCGCGTCCAACAACTCAAGCGCGAAGGCAAGCCCCTCCCGCCCGGAGCAGCCATCGACAAAGACGGCAACGAAACCCTCGACCCTAATCAAGTCGCAGCCCTCCTCCCCTTCGGCGCACACAAAGGATACGGCATGGCATTAATCAACGAACTCGTCGGCGGATTCATCGGCGGTAGCCTCCCCACCCAGCGCGGACGCCAAGGCGCCAAAACCACCACCTGCTTCTACTTCCAAGTCATCCACCCAGACGCCTGGTCCAGCGGCGCCTTCACCCACGGCAGCCAATCCGCAAACATCAAAGCCGTCATCGACGACGTCCTCGGCCACGGCAACGAAAAATGCCTCCTCCCCGGCCAGATCGAAGCCGGCTTCCGCAAACGCACCGACGCCTCCGGCGGCCTCCTCTTTTCCCCGGCCGAAATCGCAGAATTCAAAACCCTCGCCGACGAAATCGGACACACCGGTTGGGAACTCGAAAACTTCCCCAAAGAAATCGCCTAAAAAGAAATCATGCCAAACTACGACTACAAATGTGAAAAGTGCGAACACCTCTTCGAGGTCTTCCAGAGCATGACCGCCGACAAACTCACCGACTGCCCGCAGGACCCCTGCGACGGTAAAGTCAAACGCCTCCTCGGCACCGGCGGAGCCGTCATCTTCAAAGGCTCCGGCTTCTACGAAACCGACTACCGCTCCGCCTCCTACAAAGCCGGAGAAAAAAAAGCCAAAGAATCCAGCGCCCAAAAAAAAGAAACAAAAGAATCGTAGCCCAAACCCGACCATAGCCGAAAGCTCTAGCTTTCCGCCCCCCGCCCCCAACCAAGCCTCAAAAACTGACAAACTCAAAAACTGTCAAACTCAGCCCCCCAACCTCATGAAAAAACTCTTCGTCCTCTTCACCCTCGCCTTCGTAGGCGCACTCGGCTTTGGCATCTACCTCAGCTTCCAACCCCAGAACCTCAGCGACATCGCAGGCCGTGAAGCAGATGACCGTGAAAAAAGCTCCTCCACCGTTCCCGAAATGATCGAGAACGCTGCCAAAAGCCGCAACCCCATCAACCTCACCGAGCGCCAGATCAACACCTGGCTCGCCAACACCCTAAAAGCCCGCCAAGAAGGCACCCTCGCCGACTACGTCGAAATGAAAGGCGTCTGGGTCCGCTTCGACGAAGAAGAAGGAGGCCGCGTAGAAATCATCATCGAGCGCGAGATCATGGGCCGCACCCAAACCCTCTCCATGTTCGTCCGCATCGAACGGAAGAAAAAAGAAGACGGCACCTTCACCACCTACATCCATAAAGACGGCGGCCGCCTCTGGGGCCTCCTCGCCGTCGGCGGGAAATTCGGCCAAGCCCGCGTCCCCCAAGGCTTCCTCTTCTTCTCCCAAAACACCTACGCCTCCCTCGCCCAACTCTTCCAAAAAGAGCTCCAATGGATGGAAAAAGACATCACCATGAGAGCAGGAGGCCGCATCATCTTCGAAGAAAACCAGATGCGCATCGACTTCCCCAAGGACTAAAGTCCCAGCCTCAACCTTCCCCCGTCATCCTCCAAGCCCGCCACCCCAGAGCACCCGAGGACGCCGCCAATCCCGCACACAGCCCCCACCAAATTCCAGCAGCACCCATCCCTTGCCAAAAAGTCAGGTAAATCCCCAGCGGCATCCCCAGCACCCAATGGCAAAAAAACATAATCAGCGCTGGCATCTTCACATCATCCATCCCCCGCAGCACCCCCGATGATAAAACCTGCGAGTGATCCACGATCTGGAACACCGACGCAATCATCAGTAAGCCCACCACCGTCTTTATCGGCCCCTGATCCGTCAAAAAACCAGAAGCAATCTCCTCCCCAAAAGCAAAAAAGATCACCACAAAAAACAGCGAGACCATCAGCCCCATCAACCACCCACTCACCAGAATCGGCCGCGCCCGTTCCGAGTTCTTTGCCCCCTTCGCCTCCCCGATCCGCACCGTCAGCGCCATCGACATCCCCAGCGGAATCATGAAGGTCATCGCCACACACATCATCGCCACCTGATGCGCCGCCAGCGCCGCCGCCCCCAGCGTCCCGATCAACAAGGCCGACGCGATAAAGGCCCCCATCTCAGCCGATAGCTGCAAGCTCGCCGGCCAGGCAATCTTCCAAAAATCCCCCAGCTCTTTCCGATCCGGCTTAAGCACCCAGCGCCTCGGCGACCACTCACGTAAATCTGGACTAAACCGACACCACCACATCAGCACAAAAAGACTCACCACCCGCGCGATCAAGGTCGCCCAACCCGCCCCCTCCAGCCCCAACGCCGGCGCCCCCCAATTCCCCTCAATCAGCAGCCAATTAAGAAAAGCATTCAGCCACACACTCGCGAAAATGATCCAAAAAATCGGCCACGGCTTCGCCATCGCATCAGAATGATTCCGCACCGCCATCCCCGCAATTGCCGGAGTCATCGAGAGACTCACCAACATGAAAAACACCGGCAGCCGTGCCACAACCTCCGGGTCCTGCCGTAGCCAAGGCAAAAGCGGCAGACTCAAAAAGCTCAACACCAGCGTCACCACCCCCAACAGCAAGCTCAGTAAAAAGCCATCCCGTAGAGCCCCCTTTGCCAGCGTCATATCCCCCGCCCCGCGCGCTTGCGAAACCTTCACCGAAACCGCGATTGAAATCCCGATCCCCAACATCAACGGCAGATGCAAAAGCGAATGCGCCAACGTCGCCGCCGCAAGCTCCACCGTTCCGATCTTACCGATCATATAAGTATCCACCAGACCCATCAGCATCTGGCTCACCTGCCCCGCCATCAATGGCAGCGCGAGAATCATCGTCGCCCGCCCCTCGCGCACGATAGAACTCATCCCGCTG
>JALZWJ010000008.1 GCA_023300065.1 Akkermansiaceae bacterium | reverse complement strand
CCAACACCGAAAACAAAGGCAAAACTGACACCGACCCCGCCGGTCAGCGCCGCGTTCCCCGTGCCGCCGGAAAGTCCGGGACAAAGCTCCCTCCCGAGTTCCAAAGAGCCCTCGACGGCTACAACAAAAAAACCAAAAACAAGTAGCCCCCCTTTCTCCCACATGCCTCTCGCTCACTTGATTCCCACCATCCTCACGGTCCTCACCATCACCATGGCGCTCCCCGCCATCGGTCAGAACCCGCTCCGTCGGGAAGAGGATCCCATCCCCGCAGCCGTAGAAAACATCTACACCCGTGGCCTCCGCTACCTCGCCACCAGCCAGCAAGATGATGGATCATGGGAAAATGGAGTCGGGGCAGAGCCCGGCGTCGTCGGCCTCGCCGTCATGGCCTTCCTCGCTCACGGAGAAGACCCGAACCACGGACCCTACGCCAAGAACATCAATCGCGGCATCGACTTCATCATCAAAGCCCAACAAGAGAACAATGGCTACATCGGCTCCTCCATGTATAGCCACGGATTCGCCACCCTCGCCCTCGCCGAGAGCTACGGGATGTATCGGGATCCACGCATCGCCCCCGCCCTCACCAAAGCCGTCAACCTCATCCTCAGCGCCCAGAAACGAAACTCCAAAAACGGATGGCGTTACAGCCCAGATGACACCACCTCAGACACCTCCGTCGCCGGTTGCCAAATCGTAGCCCTCTACGCCGCCCGCAATGCCGGCATCCCCGTCCCAGACTCAGCTCTCGCCAAAGCCAACAAACACATGCGCTCCTGCCGTGGAGTCAACGGCGGCTATGGCTACCAATCCCCCATGGGTGACCGCACAACCCTTACCGCCATCGGCCTTCTTTGCGAATCACTCGCCAAAAAACACGACACCAAGCTCTACAAAGCGAGCACCAAATACCTCTCCAAAAACCTCAACCACCGTGAGCGCCACTACGCCTACTACTTCGAATATTACATGGCCCAGGCCCTCTTCCATTCAGACGAAGAAATTTGGCAAAAATGGAACATTAAAAACACCCGCTACCTCGCCACCATTCAAAGCCCCAACGGCTCCTTCCCCGGCAACCGTGGAGAAGCCTTCAGCACAGCAGGCGCACTCCTCTCTCTCGCCCTCAACTACCGCCTCCTTCCCATCTACGAAAAATGATTCCCCCCCGCCTCATCCCTCTTCTTCTTCTCGCCCATTTGTCGCTCATCGCATCTGCGGAAGTCGTCCTACGTGGCAAGGGTCTACTGCTCGACCACAGCCTTGAGCTAAATAAAAAAAAGAGCGACGCCCTAGAACAAACCGCCCCTGATCCTGCCGGCGACGACCTCGTCCTCTTTAACAATGGCGACCTCATGCACGGCACCTTTGGCGGCTTAGAAGAGGGCCTCCTCTGGGCGCGCAAAGACATCGCCCGTCCCATCAAATTTGCGATCCCCAGCATCAAACAAATCGTCTTTCAGTCCAGCCGCCGCATCAAACTCAGCGAAAAAACATCCTTCATCACCCTCACCAACGGCGACCGCATCCCCGGCAAAATCGTCTCGCTCGATGACCAGAACATCTCCCTCAAAGGAGACACCATTGGAGAAATCACCATCCCCCGCAACCTCATCAGCTCCGTCACCCCAAACCCCTTTAACGGAGAACTCCACTACATCGGCCCCTACACGAGTGATGGCTGGTGCATCCTCGGATCAAACGAAAGCGAAGAAAAACAAGAAACACCTGAGAAAGAAGAAAAGCCCTCCGCCTGGATCCACTCTGGCACCTCATTCTATAGCCAGGGAAATTCCCCACTCATTCTCGCAGATGCTAATCTCCCAGATGTCGGCCGCGTCTGTTTCAACATCGCCTGGCAAGGTCGCCTGAGCATTGCTCTCGCCCTGCACTCAGACCTCACCCGCATCATCTCTCCTGAAAAGGAGGACGAACCCGAAGAAGAAGAAGAAAAAAAAGCCAACGATGTCGAGCAAGCAGAAGCTCCAGACCCTGCCCCCATCGAGCCAGCCCTCTTGCTTCGCGAAAACCTCCGCGACCTCCGCAAAGGGGCCGCTTTCCAAAACATCCCCTGGATCTCTTCTGACAGGCAAAACCACGCCGACATCTTCGGCTCCGGCTACACCCTCTCACTCCAATCCGGCTACCCCTCCCTCACCCGAAACTACTTCACCGAAACTGGCACCCCACGCCAAGACCGACTCAACACCACCCGCGGCAACTCATCCCTCGGAGACAACGGAGAAGCCGAAATCGAAATCCGCTTTGACCGGAAAAAATCCATCATCATGCTCTACGTGAATGGCGTCTATTCGAACCAATGGCATGACCTCTCCGGCTACCCCGGCAACGGCTCAGCCCTCGGCTTCCTGAATCGCTCCTCCAACGCAAAGGTCCGCATCTCAGAAGTCACAATTTCCTCTTGGGGAGGCTCCATCGATAGCGCACGCAGCATGGAACACCACGACCGTGACATCGCCGTCATCACCAATGGCACTGATCGATTCTCTGGCCAACTCTCCAAAATTAGCGAAGGCATCGCCCACTTCAAAACCGGCTACACCGACCTCCAAATCCCCCTCCCTGACCTCTCCCTCATCACCCTAAAAAAAGAAACCCGCCTCGACCTCACCGCCGAGGAAAACAACGAACGCTTTCAATGGAAAAGCGATCCCATCACCGTCGTCTATCAACCCTACGGTCTCATCAAACTCATCCCTCTCTCCGCCACCGCCACCACCCTCACCGGCCACTCCCCCTACCTCGGAGACATCACGATCGACCTGAAATCGGCCTTCCTCCTACGCTTCTCAGATGACTCACC
>JALZWJ010000007.1 GCA_023300065.1 Akkermansiaceae bacterium | reverse complement strand
CAACGGTTACCTCATCTCCTTCTTCCGTGGGCAAGTCCTCGTCGCCTTTATCGATGGCATCTTAGTCGGCATCGCCCTCTCCATCTACCAGCTGCAATATGGCCTCCTCATCGGAGTGGTCATGGCGTTCCTAGGCATCATCCCCTACCTTGGAAACATCATCTGCCTCATCCCGGCCTGCATCATCGCCTACTTCCAGAAAGACATTCCCTACGGCCTCTCCGAGTTTCAATTCGCCCTCGGTGTTGTCATCATCTTCGTCGTCGTCCAGCAGATTAACTCCCTCCTCACCGCGCCAAAAATCGTCGGCGACTCCGTCGGGCTCCACCCCATGAGCGTCATTTTCTCCATGCTCTTCTGGTCCCTCCTCCTCGGCGGCTTCCTCGGTGCCCTCCTCGCCGTCCCACTCACAGCGGCCGTGAAGGTCCTCTTCCGCCGCTACGTCTGGGACCGCCAAATCGTCCAAGGCAATCCAGAGCAACTCGCCTAATCCCCGCCCCCAACCAACCCGTAGCCATGAGTGAAGCCGGCTTCCAAATTTTCAAAGCCGCCTTCACTGGAGCGCAAATCGCCCCTCTCCAACAAGAGGCAGATCGCCTCGCACGCGACTCAGGCACCTCCTGCGTCCGCAATATCCGGGCAAAGTCCCCGCTCTTCCACCAGCTCGCCCAGCAAGCGGAACTCCTCGATCTACTCCCGCCCGGCATGCGCCCCGTCCGCAGCATCCTTTTCGATAAAACACCCGCCCAGAATTGGCCGGTCGCCTGGCACCAAGACCTCACCATCGCCCTCCGCACCGAAAAAGAAGTCCCTGGCTACGGCCCCTGGACCACGAAGGACGGAGTCCCCCACGTCCAACCACCCGTCGCCCTTCTAGAGCAAATGCTCACCCTACGCCTCCACCTCGATGACACCCCACCTGAAAACGGTGCCCTCCAAGTCATCCCCCAGACCCATCTCCTAGGCCGCATCCCCTCCGACCAAATCGCAAAACACCAGCAAGACGCCCCCGTAATCTGCGCCTGCAAAACCGGCGATATCCTCCTCATGTCCCCCCTCATCCTCCATTCCTCCCAGCGCTCACAAAACCCAACCCGCCGCCGCGTCCTCCACTTCGAATACGCCCCCACCTCTGCCCTCCACCCAGACCTCACCTGGCACGAAGCAACCACCTAAACGCCCACCCGGAAGGACACTTTGGAAAGTGTCCTCCCCGCCCCCAACCCATAGGCCCTATAGCTCCTATAGCTCCTATAGGATCTATCGACTCACCCCAACGCCTTCTTCAAAGGACAACTCGCCCCCACCGTTCCCCCAACCCGATACCGGTCCAATAAAACCCGCGACCGCTTCGCCAACATCCTCCTCACTTCCCGCCGCGCCCCCTTCTCTCTCGGAATCGTCATATCATCATAAGCCGTTGTCTGGTGCCGCATCCACGCGATCACCGCCGCCTCGGCCCGCCGCTCGATCGGGATCCGCTTCGTCCGCGCCACCGTCCCACTTCCCACCGGCACGGCATGATCTGCAATCGCCTTCGCCATCCCCCACTCCAAGTCCCCATTCTCATCCGAGAAGTCTAAGAAATCCCGTACTGCTTCCTCAAAATCCTCCGCATACGCCACCTGCTCCTTCGCCCTCCGTTTCCGCCCCGCCTCCAGCTTCTTCTCATAAGCCGGATCCTCCCGCTCTTTCTTTAACTCATCTTCCAACACCCCGATCCTCTCGGCCGGTGCCCAAATCCCCCTCGAAAACTTCTTCCGCCCCTTCATCTCAAACATCGTCCAAGTCGGACCATCCTTCTTAATCCGCCGGCTCAGCGCCGCATCCCCTGGCATTAACAAGTCCCAGTCATCCGGGACTTTCAAAACCTTCCCATCCTGCGTCAGGACCTCGCGAGAATTTTTCGATGGACGAACTTCCAATGCCTCATTTGCCATGCCCCGATTCATGCCCTCCCCATTCCCAAAATCCAAGCCAGAATCACCCCCGCTTCTCATCCCGATAAACCTTCGGCGTCATTCCCACCATCCGGCCGAATTGCCGCGTAAAAGAACTTTGATCACTAAACCCACACGCCAAAGCAATCTCGCTCAAACTATCGCCACCCGCCCCCAGCATGTGACAAGCCGCATCGATCCGGCACCGGCTAATATACTGCTTCGGAGTCAGCCCTAAAAGCCCCTCCATCCGCTGGCTAATCTGATAGGTCGATAACCCCGTCGCCTCCGCCAAATCACTCAGCCGCAACGGCTCATCTAGATGACTCCGTACATAAGTCATCACCACCGCCAGCGACTCCAGATCCTTCGGGCTCGAGATCACCCCTCCCACATCTCTCGAAATTCCAGAAAGCCCAGTAACTTTGCCATCCTTCCCTCTCAACGGGCGCTTCCAAGTCAGACACCACCCCTGACCTCCGTCCGGATAAATGTGTAACTCTAACTGACTCCGAATCGGCAGCCCACCTGAGAGGATCGTCTGATCCTGCCCCTCGAAATCATCTCCCAACGGGCTCGGAAAAACCTCGGCCGCCGTCTTCCCCAGTAAGTCGCTCTTTTCAGACAAACCACATCGCTTCACCAAGGTCTCATTCGCAAAGACATATCGCCCCTCCGCATCCTTCACAAAATAGACAGTATCGATCACATCATCGAAAACCTCCTCCCCGCCAAAAGGGCCATCCAGCATCGCCAAAAATTCGCTCTGTCTCACCGATGGCATACCGCCATCCTATCAACCAATGCTTCATTGTCAAAATTACCACCAATTTCTTATTTTCCGAACAAGACAGGCCGCTCTCTCTCCTCCATCCTCCCCCCATGACCAACCGCCCCATTTTCGAAGGCTGCATCCCAGCACTCATGACTCCTTGCGACGCCAACGGAACCATCAACTACGACGCCCTCGTCGAAACTGCCCAAGGCCTCATCGACAGCGGCATGCGCGGAGTCGTCTACTGCGGCTCCATGGGTGACTGGCCCCTCCTGACCGATGACCAACGCATGGAAGGCATCGCCCGCCTCGTCAAAGCCGGTATCCCCACCGTCGTCGGCACCGGTGCCCAAAACACCACCATCGCCGCCGCCCACGCAGCCCACGCTCGCGAAGTCGGAGCAGATGGCCTCATGGTCATCCCCCGCGTCCTCAGCCGTGGTTCTTCCCCCGCTGCCCAAGTCCACCACTTCAGCGAAATCCTCAAAGCAGGCGGAGACCTCCCCGCCGTCATTTACAATTCTCCCTACTACGGTTTCGAGACCAAGGCCGACCTCTTCTTCTCCCTCCGCGCCACATTCCCATCCCTCGTCGGCTTCAAGGAATTCGGCGGAGCAGACTCCCTCAGCTACGCCGCCGAAAACATCACCAGCGTCGATGATTCCCTCATCCTCATGGCCGGAGTCGACACCCAAGTCTTCCACGGCTTCGTCAACTGCGGCGCCACCGGAGCCATCACCGGAGTCGGCAATGCCCTTCCAAAAGAAATCCTCCGCTTCATCGAACTCTGCGAATCAGCAGCCAAGGGAAACACCCAAGACCGCCGCTACGCGCTCGAACTCTCCGAGGCCCTCACCGTCCTCTCCACCTTTGACGAAGGCCCAGACCTCGTCCTCTACTACAAAGAACTCATGGTCCTAGAAGGTCACGCCGCCTACACGCACCAGATGAATTCCTACGACCAACTCTCCCCCTCCCAAAAATCATTCCTCCACAACCAACACACCCTCTTCCGCAGCTGGTGGTCCAACTGGGAAGGCAAGTAACCAACTACGGAGCTTGGACTTCAGTCCGAGTGCACAACCCAAGCCCCCCCAACCAAGCCCCGCAAATTTCGCATTTCCCGCGTCTTTCGCGGTTTAAAAAAAAGCATGCAAATCATCGACTCCCACACCGGCGGCGAGCCCACCCGGACCATCATCTCCGGCCTCGACCTCCCCGTCGGTGCCCTCGCAACCCGTGACTTCATCTCCACCGAAGCCGACTGGATCCGCACCACCCTCATCGATGAACCCCGCGGCTTCGACGCCATTGTTGGAGCCTGCCTCTGCGAGCCGCTCGACAAATCCTGCGTCACAGGAGTCGTCTTTTTTAATAACGACTCCTGCCTCCACAGCTGCCTCCACGGCACCATCGGAATTATCGAGACGCTCGCCCACCTCAGACGCATCACCCCCGGCCAGCACCGCATCGAGACCCCCATCGGCATCATCACCGCCACCCTCGCAGAGGACCACACCGTCACCGCTAAAAACATCCCATCCTACCGCCACGCCGCCGCCATCACCGTCGAGGTCCCAGACCTCGGCCCCGTCACCGGCGACATCGCTTGGGGCGGGAATTGGTTCTTCCTCATCTCCGATCAAGGCCCCGCGATCCATCGATCCAACATCCCCGCCCTCACCCACTTCACCGTCGCAGTGCGCGATGCCCTCCACGCCCAAAACATCACCGGCGCGAACAACGAAGAAATCGACCACATCGA
>JALZWJ010000006.1 GCA_023300065.1 Akkermansiaceae bacterium | reverse complement strand
CTCCGCGATCGTGTAGCGGCGGTGAAGAGCGATGGGGTCGTAGGCTCCGTGGCAGAGCTTCAGGATCAGATTAAAGAGGGGAAGTTGGAAATCGCCCGTCTGGCTTCGGAATTGGAACCTCTCCAAGAGACTGCAAAGAAAGCGACCCAAGATCTCGCTGACTTCAAGACGAAGCACGGGCTGGCCGAATAGAAAAAAACCGCGCGCGACTCAGTAAGAGCCGGAGCGGTTTTGAGTGAGTCGTCTGAGCCTCTCGTTTTAGGCGTCAATTTTGCGATATGCAGCGACGAGGGCATCGAGGCCTTCTTGGCCCTTCTGACTTTGCCCGTGTTCCATCCCGATGATGCCGGTGTAGTTTTGTTCGCGGAGGAACTTTGTCACGGCGACATAGTCCAGCTTTCCCGTTCCGGGCTCTTTGCGGCCCGGGGAGGCTCCATATTGCACGTAACTGACTTGGTCCCAGGTTTTCTTGGCGTTCTCGATGAGCTTGTCGCCATTGCCGATCTGCCCTTCGTGGTAGAAATCGGCGAGGAGTTTACAAGACTTCCGGTTCACAAGTTTGCAGAGAAGGTGGCCGTCTTCAAATGACTCGATAAGGACAGGCTTCCCACCGAGTCCGTGTGAAAGTGGCTCTTGGGTGAGAATGATTCCCTGTTCTTCTACAATGTCACAACACATGGTCATGGTATCGACGCAAAGTTTGATCTGCTCTTCACGCGTCATTGATTCGTCACGAATCCCGGGAAGCATTGTCATGTTTGTTTGACCGGTGATTTTTGCAACTTCGATGCCACGTTTGAGTTCCTTTTTAATGGTGGTGAGTTGCTGTTCAGTGGGCTTGTTGAACATTGCTTTAGCACCTGAAGTGATGACGCTGACTCCAAGCTCCATCTGGTTGGCGGCCATGAACTCGGCGATGGCCTCCAATTCCTCATTCTTGCGGCGGTTGAGCCAGTTGTCTTCCCAGGCACGGAAGCCGAGGTCGTGGGCGAGCTTGAGCTGGTCGACATACGTGAGCTTCTTGCCTTTGCCTCCGAAGAGCTGCTCAGGGGAAGGTGCGAATTTTGCTTTAAAAAGAGTGCCTTTCGCCATTTCTTGTGCGGTGGCAGATGAGCCAGCAAGAGCAAGTAGCGAGGCTCCGGTGATTTGAGTGAAGCTTCTGCGATTCATAAAATAAGTTGATGTAGATTAACTAAATAGTGCTGATGTTGCCAAGGCGTAATCTTTATCATGCTTAGCAGTTTTTTTAGACTCGGACCTGCTTGACTCGTGTATGTCCGCCAAATCCCTCAATATCGTTGACGACACTCCAATACTCATTTCACCGGATTTTCGGGATTAGGTGGCCAAAGACGGCCCCGTCTATGTCATCATTGATGCCACCGAACCTCTTCCTCTCAACGGCTTCCACGGTTTCCATGGCAACGACCGTGGAAGGCGTCCGACAAGCTCCTAAGAAACATGGTTGATGAGAGCATGTGCGGTGTCGTGAAAGGCCGCGGAAGCTTTTGATTCTGAGGGGCTAAGGAGCGCCGTGGGCTCGCCGCCATCACAGCGTTTCCCGATGATGGGCACGAGGGGGATTCTCCCCAGGAGAGGGACTTTAATGCGTTCGCACTCCCGCTCAGCTCCTCCTTGTCCGAAGAGGTGGTAGCGTTCGCCGTGGTCACATTCGAAGTAGGCCATATTTTCGACCAGCCCGAGAATAGGGACATTGACTTTCGCAAACATCGAGACCGCCTTGCGAGCATCGATCATCGCGACCTCCTGCGGAGTTGTGACAATGACTGCGCCATCGAGTGAGACCGTTTGCACTAGGGTAAGCTGGATGTCTCCAGTCCCTGGTGGGAGGTCTATGATGAGGATGTCTAACTCTCCCCATGCCACTTGCTGGAGGAACTGTTGGGTATATCGATTTGCGAGTGGGCCACGAACGATGACGGGGGAGTTATCGCTGAGCAGGAACCCCATCGACATTAATTTCAAGCCATGAGCCTCGATGGGAATGATGCGGTCTTGATCATCGGCATGAGGTTGGTGGTTCTCCACTCCGAACATCAGTGGGACGGAGGGACCATAGAGATCACAGTCGAGCAAGCCCACCTTGTAGCCTTGCTGAGAGAGGGCGATGGCGAGGTTACTAGAGACGGTAGATTTCCCCACGCCGCCCTTTCCAGAGCCGACGGCAATGATCTTCTTTACCCCAGGGATCGCGGTGGATTCCCCTGAGGCGGCACCTGCCGAGGGCGGGTCTTGCACGTCGATCTCGATGATCACCTTACCGCTCTCGCCAAAGATAGGATCCAGAAGGGCGTGGCAGTCTTGGAAAATTTGCTGTGGGATTTTAGGGTCCTTCGTCTGGATCTGTAGCTGCACATGGGCCGTGCCGTCTGTGACCTCAGAGGACTTTACAAGACCGAAGGAAATGATGTCCCGGGAGAAGCCGGGGTACTTGACTTTAGAAAGGGCTTTGCGGAGATCGTCGCTCGTCATGGCGGGACGGTAGCGCCCCCACGCCGGTGCGCTAGTATTTCTTACGCAGGTGTGACGGAAGAATGCCAAGTTGCTCCCGATATTTCGCCATTGTCCTTCGTGCGATCTTGATACCCTGCTCGGTCAGGAGCGCTGCTAATTTAGAATCGGAGAGTGGCTGGGCGCTGTCTTCCGCGCTAATGAGTTCCTGCAAGGCTTCCCGCACCCCTTCATTAGACACGTCTTTGCCATCCGAGGTTTGATAACCGGTGGCAAAGAACTTCCGCATCTCCATCAGTCCATGTGGGGTATGGATGTATTTTCCTGCGACAGCACGTGACACCGTGGTGGGGTGCACGCCGATCACTTCCGCAATGTCGTTCATCGTCATCGGCTTAAGATGCCGCGTTCCTTTTTTCAGGAAAGGCTGTTGGCGGTCGATGATCTCTCGGGCAATCGCGAGAATCGTCTCCTGCCGCTGATCGATCGCTCGGATGATGAACCTCCCATCCTTGATCTGGTTCCGGAGATAGGTTCGCGTTTTAGGGTCATTGGTAGAGGCAGAGAGCATGTCCTTATACTCATCATTGATACGGAGACGGGGGAGGTAGCTCCCGGTTAAGGTGGCAGTCCATAGCCCATCATCACCGACCGTGATTTCCACGTCGGGCTGAACGTAAGGGTTCCCACCGCTCTGAAATTGTGAGCCGGGGGAGGGGTCTAAGCTCCGTATGTGGTTGATCGTTTCGATCATGGTCTCCAGCGAGACGTGAAGTTTTTTTGCTAATTGCGGGAAGTGATTGCGCGCCACTTCATCCAGATACAGATCTACAATTTCCGCTTCTAAACCATCGCCGATCCCCAAGTGATCCAACTGTAACAGGAGGCATTCTCTTAAGTCCGCCGCACCCACTCCGGCTGGGTTGAAATTCTGAATCGTGGCAAGCCCATCTTCTAAGCGAGCGAGGGGGATTTGTAAACGAGCCGCCAATTCATCGAGAGGAGAATCGAGGTAGCCGTGCTCGGTAAGGTTACCCACTACGATGACGGCATCAGCCTGTGCTTCCGCGCCTAAACCACTCTCTCGGATTTGCTCAGTGAGATGCTCCTGGAGAGTGAGGGGAGCCACGATTGAATCATAAAAGTGCTCGCGCGCATCCGCCGTGTCCTGACTCACCCCCTTATTCCGGCGCTCCATGATGGCTAGCTCACGCGCATCATCATCATAACTGTCCTGCCAGTCATCATAGTTTTCAGAGTCCTCCATCTCGGAGTCGGTGATCTGATCGAGTGACTCATGCTCGGTCACATCTTCTAGCACTGGATTCAGCTCCATTGCCTGATTCAGGAGTTGGCTCAACTCCAGCGTGTTTGCCTGCAAGATCTCCAGACTCTGGCGCATCTGTGGCGCGAGAGTTTGTTGCTGAGAGAGCGACTGATTCAGAGAGGCGTTGGCCATGGCGGTCACAGAAAGAGATAGATCAATTCGGCTCCGAGTAAAGGGCGAAGCAGAAAACGTGCCATTTATTCATCTTCAATCATCGTGACAGTTGGATGTTGGCCACGCTAGCCTCCACGCCATACTTTATGAACCATACGCCCGATCGCATTCGCAAAAAAATGGAAGATAAAGGAGT
>JALZWJ010000005.1 GCA_023300065.1 Akkermansiaceae bacterium | reverse complement strand
GAGGCGTCATTGTGGATGCCGAGGAAGGGGGGGTAAACGGGGGTGGTGGAAAGAACGGAGTCGCCGGGCTGGCCGAAGGCGCGGGCGGCGAGGGAAAGCGCGGGGACGAGGCCGCCGAGGTGGATGATTTCTTCCTCGGGCGCGGAGTAGCCGATGCGGTTTTGGAGGTAGTTTTGGAGGGTCTCGACAAGTGAGGTGTGGGGGACTGCGTAGCCGAAGACGCCGTGATCGACGCGCTCACGAATCGCGGAGATGACCTCGGGTGGGGAGATGAAGTCCATGTCGGCCACCCAGAAGGGATCAAGGTCAGCTCGGCGGTCCCACTTCAGTGAACCGGTGGCGCGGCGGGCGATGGGGGTGTCGAAATTTGTCATGGGCGGATGATGGCTGGGTTGGGGAAGGGGCCAATCACGAAACTTACGAAATTCGCGAAAGTTTGTTTGAGGGGAGGGCTGTAATGCAGGCCTTATGAGGTTCGCCGTCAGCGAACAGCTTGCGGTGTTTGGCAAACCCAGCCCGTTGGGCTGGTATGAGTTTGACCGTTGGTCAATGGGAGATGAGTTACTCAGCGGGGGTGCTGATTTTGGCGAGGGCTTCTTCGATCTTGGGGTTGACCTGATGCTTGAGGGCTTCGGCGGCCATTTTGAGGGCGTTTTTTACGGCGAGGGCTGAGGAGCCGCCGTGGGCGATGATGACGACGCCGTTGACTCCGAGGAGTGGGCTGCCGCCGTAAGATTCGTAGTTGGTGCGGTCCTTTACAGCTTTAAAGGCGCCTTTGCCGAGGAGAGCGCCGGCGATGCGGACGGGGTTCTTTTTGAACTCTTCCTTCATCCATTTTGACATGGCTTTGGCGGTCGCCTCGCAGCTTTTGAGGACGATGTTGCCGGTGAAGCCATCGCAGAGGCAGACGTCGAGCTGGGTCTGGAAGAGGTCGTGGCCTTCGACATTTCCGAGGAGGGTGAAGGGGGCGTTGTCTTGTTCGACGAGCTGCTTGAGGAGGACCATCGTTTCCTTGGTGAAGGCGGTTCCTTTTTCCTCTTCTTCGCCGTTCGACATGATGCCGACTTTCGGGTCGGAGACTTTTAAGACTTCGCGGGCGTAGACGCTCCCCATGATGGCGTAGGCGAGGAGGTGCTCGGGCTTGGCCTCGGGGTTGGCTCCGGCGTCGAGGAGATTGCAGACGCCAAATTCATTTGGCATGGGGGAGGCGATGCCGGCGCGGGGGACTCCTTTAAGGAGGCGGAGTTTGACGGTGGCGGTGGCGACGGCTGCGCCGGTATTGCCGGCGGAGACGAGGGCCTGAGCGTCGCCTTTTTTGACAAGTTCGGCGGCGATGGCGATAGAGGAGTCTTTTTTGCGGCGGAGCGCCTTGGCTCCGGACTCTTCCATGCCGACGACTTCGGAGGCCGCTGCGAACTTGGCACGTGGATCCGTGAGGCCGCATTCGAGGGCCGCTTTTTTCAATTCCTCGACCGGGCCGGTGAGGATGATGGACTCAATTTCCGAGTTTTCGGCAAGGAGGTCGCGCGCCCCTTCTAGGTTCACGCCGGGGGCGTGGTCTCCGCCCATGGCGTCGAGTGCAATGTTCATCACGGTAAAAAAGCGCGGAGGGATCCCCCGCGCTCGTTTAGAATAAAATGATTTGGTAAGGAGGAATCTTAGACAAGATCCACTTCAACAACCTGACGCTCGCGGTAGGTTCCGCAGGAAGGGCAGGCGATGTGTCCGGGAACGTTTGAACCGCACTCAGGACAAGGCTTGAGGAGAGGCTTACGCCAGCGGTTAGCTCCACGACGGAGTTTTTGCTTATGCTTGGATGTGCGACGTTTTGGTGTGGCCATGAGTCAGGTAAATTAAGAGTTAATCTTGAGAGTCTAGAGCATCGAGAGCGGCCCATGGGTTGGGCTTTTCCTGCGCGGAGGCGTTGTCTACACCATCATCTGCCGGTTTGTCTACTGCTAAATACTTCGGATCAATTTCACATTTGCTCGGAGTGTCTCCATCTTCACAGCGGGGGATGGTGGGGAGCTCTAGCAAAATCTCCTCGCGGATGTGTTCGGCAGCCTCGACGAAGCCGTCTGCGCCGAGCTCGATGCTGATGGCGACACTGGGCATGGAGATGGTCTTAGCGAAGGCGTGGAGGCTGCGCATGCAGGTGAGTTGGAAGGTGGCCTCGATGTCTCCGGTGACGAGGAGCTCGGTGTCGAAACGTTGGACAAAGAGGCTGTATTTTAGCGGGCTGACACTGGCGATATCTGTGCCGGTGATGTCAAAAACTTCGGGCGGAATTTCTCCGTCGAATTGCTTCCCTTCGTCGGGGAGATTGGCGAGGTCGATCTGCATGGGCGGAATGGTAGGTTGAATTTTCGGCAATGCATGATGAAAATCAGCGCGTGGAGAAAATTCCGACTGAAATCCTACTAGGTGCCTATATTGAGGGGGTTTTTCCGATGTCGGAAGAGGGCGAGATTTTTTGGTTTCAGCCAAAAGAGCGTGGGATCATCCCGTTGGATGAGCGATTTCACATTCCACATGGGTTGAAAAGGGCGATGAAGAAGCGGCCGTTTGAGGTGCGCTTTGATACTGCTTTCCGCGAGGTGATGAAGGGGTGTGGGGAGCGGGAGGAGACGTGGATCGATCCGGTGATTGTGGAGAGTTATTGTGAACTCTTTGAGAAGGGATTCGCCCACTCGGTGGAGTGCTGGGATGAGGAGGGCTTGCAAGGGGGGCTTTACGGGGTGCGGATCGGGAGGGCGTTTTTTGGGGAGAGTATGTTTAGCCGGAAGCGGGATGCGAGTAAGGTCGCGTTGGTGAGATTGGTGGAGTGGCTGCGGGAGGAGGAGGTGATCCTACTGGATACGCAGTGGATGACTGATCATCTCCGGACCTTCGGCGGGTATGAGGTGCCGGCGGCGGAGTATCTAGGGATGCTGGATGCTGCGGTGGAGGTTTAGCAGTCTTGGAGGGATTTTTTAAAATCGGCAATAGTGTGGAGCAGTGGGAAGTCCTGAGGGGTGCCGTATCCCCATGAGAAGATGAGGGGGATGAGATTTCCTGCCTGCGCGGTGGCGAGGTCGACGGTGGAGTCACCGACGTAGGCGACTTCCTGTGGGGTGAGGCCCCAGTCGGAGACGATTTGTAGCGCGGTGGTGGGGTCGGGCTTTTTTGGGAAAGCTTCGTGGTGGCCTTGGACGGGGCTGAAGAGGTGGGGCGGAAAGAGGGTGGCTACGATTTCCACGGTGTAGGCGTGGGGTTTATTCGAGAGGACGGCGAGGGGGATCTTTCTTTGGTGGAGATCTTCGAGCAGCTCCAAGATGCCTGGATAGGGGGAGGTCCCGGTCTTCCAATGGGTCGCGTAATGCTTTTGGAATCCTGCTACGACTTCCTGGCGTCGATGGGCAAGGTGTGGTCCGAGGGCGCGCTCGACGAGGCTATAGATACCGTCGCCAATGAACTTCACGACTGCTTCTTGTGAGTGAGTGGGGAGGTCGAGTTCTCTTAAGGAGTGGTTGAGGGCGGTTGCGATGCCGGGGAGGGAATCGACAAGGGTGCCATCGAGATCAAAAATAAGGCCGCGAATCATGGAATTTGGATAAGGTGCTCACTCGGGATTTCCGAGTCTTGTTTTTGACAGAGTAGTCTCATTGTGGAAGTAGTCCTCCTGACATGAAGTTTAATTTTTCGATCAAGACCCTCGCCCTCGCCTCGGTGATGGGATTTGGAATGCTCACGCCGGTTCACGCTGATGATGATGAGACGCCCCTCGGCGAGGAGATGAGCACTTTAAGTAGCTCCTTAAAAAAGCTCCGTAAGGCGGAGACGGTGGCGGAAAAAGTGGAACTTGTGCATACCGCTCAAGTCGCTGCGCTTAATTCTCTCAAGTATCTCCCTTTGATTTTTAAGGACATCAAAGATGAAGCGGAAAAGGCGAAGGCCACTGCCGATTACAAGATGATGTCTGGGCAGGTTTATGTGAAGCTCTGTGAGCTGGAGCTGGCTTACCTTGGAGGTGACGAAGAGAGGGCTGACGAGATTAAGGGAGAGCTTAAAGATCTGAAGAAAGAAGGTCACCAGAAATACACGGATTAAGACTCTCGCAAATGACTCTATTCTAAGCGCTCGATCAGTTTTTCTGGTCGGGCGTTTTTTTAGGTTGGGCTCTTTTAGGTGGAATAGCTCATTCATCAGGGACTCATAAAGAGGTGAGAATCAATTTAATGGTGGTGTTTCTGGGTGTGATCAGTGCCCTGACCACTTCATGTGCGCCAGTTCGTAAGGTCTCTGGTGGTCCTGCGCTCACCCAGAAATCATCTTCGCAATCTCTTTGGAGTGCCGTAAATTCAAAAGGGCGGGTTGACTATCAATTTTTGGTCGATTCGCCCGAGGCGATCAGGGAGGCCTATCGCAAAGTCTCCCTCCGTTCTCCGGAATCTCATCCACAAGATTACGCCTCAAAAGATGAGCAGCTCGCCTATTGGCTGAATGCCTATAATATCTCTGTGATTTATGGCGTGACGGAACTCTACCCTATCAAATCGGTTCGCGATCATCGGCCGCTTTCATTCTATTCGCTCTTTGCTGGCGGTGGTTTTTTTGCGGGTCAAAAATTCGTCTATGGAGGTCGCCGTTACAGTCTCTATCACTTGGAAAATAAAATCATCAGGAAGCAGTTCGATGATCCTCGGATCCACTTTGGTTTAAATTGTGCTTCAATCAGCTGCCCGCAGTTAGCGCCGGAGCCTTTCCGCGGAGCTGTGCTCGATTCACAGCTCGAGGCGCTCACACGGGAATTTATCAATTCCTCGGAGGCGGTGCAGATTGATCATCAAGCGGAGGTGATCCGCCTCTCTGCAATTTTTAAATGGTATGAGGAGGATTTTGAAAATGGCGTGCTTCCTTACATCCGGCGTTATTTGCCAAAGGCGCAGGATTTGCAAAGAGCTGAAGAGCGGGGATATCGGGTGGAATACCTTCCCTATAATTGGTCCCTTAATGGGCTGGCGGATCGTTAGCGATTTCGCGCGATCTGATTTGAGCGCGGTCGAGCTTCTTTCGAACTCCGTTGGCATTCATTTCGCACATGGAGATCAGTTCTCCATCGACTGGGACTTTGAAGGTGCAGGCCTCCAGTCTGGCTTTTCCTTCCTCTTCCAAGAGGTCCCCGGGAGACATGAAATTATGAATGATAAAGAGGAAGGGATTGAAAGTGGGCAATTTTCTCTCGTTGAGGCTGGCCGATATCACTTCGGAAATCTTGGCGCGATCATTCCAAAGGCGAGAGCCTGTGTAGGTCGCTGTCTGAATGAGAAACATCGGCTTTTTTAGCAGGGTTTTGATAAAGGTACCGATGTTATCCTGCCATGGAAGCCCCCAATTGATGGAAGACCCGATGACATCAATGGCGCGTCCAAGCATTTGCTGATCCCTCCTGTTTCCTTCACGCACCCCTTCTAAGATGATCGTGCGCGAGCCAGTATTTACGAGTAAGAGAGGCACTAGATTGTTGCACTTAGGATGCCCGAAAATTAGGGGCTGACGATTAATGGAGCCTCCACAAGCGGCATCTATTTGGCTCCACAATCCGTCCCTTTCGACCGCCCCCTGACTCTGACGCGTCCGGCCGACGTCTGCGACTGGGAGAAAGCTGAGAAGGCGGAAGGCGTCTGAATTTTTAAAGAACCAACGGGTGATGGCTTCCACTTCATGAAGGTTCCCATCGGTGACTGTGACGGTGGAAGCTGCTTGGAGAGGGAGACCCGTGCGATGACGCACTTTACGAATGAGCTGCGCAAATTGATCCCGG
>JALZWJ010000004.1 GCA_023300065.1 Akkermansiaceae bacterium | reverse complement strand
GCCATGAAAGCCACCTCCGCCTGCGGACTCGGCATGGCCGCCCCCCACGTCACCGAATCGCTCATGAAATACTTCCCAGAGCAAGTCGCCGCCGCCACAAAAAACGAGGCCTAAACGCTGATTCATCAGCTCCTACCAAATCTTTAGAAACTTTCCCTTCCAACCTGCTCTACTTTCTGCAAACTCGTCGGTGATCGAGAAAATAATCCAGCTCGATCTTCAAAGCGTCCCGGGAGTTCCATGTTTTCGCAGGCATCTCTTCCGGGACGCATTATTTTCCCCCTACCGCTTTTCTTCGCGGCCTCTCTAAAGAAGATCTACCGTTTGGGTAGCGCGAAGATCGCCTGCACATCATCGAGATACCGTTGGATGGGATCGCTCAATGCCTCATCACTCCGGCGGATATTATTCTTTAACCGGAGGAAGTCCTCAAACTCACCACTCTCTTTCTTCACGTTCGAGAGGTGATACCAATCCAACAGGTCCTCCAACTGCTCATAACGCAGAGACTCCGCAACCCGGAACGCTTTCAGATTTTGAAGCGCCGTAGCGATGTTCTCCGTTTCCCCCGCCGCCAGATCAGCAAGCAGCTGCAAGTATCCTCCGATCACCGGCCGGTAAGTCGGGAAACAGCGGAAGCTCAGGTGCGCCAGCAAGTCGGACGCAGGCCGGACCGATTCGACCCGGTCCTCATCAGAAGCCAAAGCGACCACCTCAGACCACCTCTCTAAACCCACCCGATACGGCTGCCCACTCGTATCCTTAAGAAAAAGTTCTAAAACCTTGGCGAGGCGCTCCTCCGTCTCCGGGATCGACATCACCTCCGTCAGCTTCTGCTCAGACATCGCGGCCACCTGCAACATCCACCAACGCTCCAGCCCTCTCGCCCCCAAATTGACCTGCGGGAAATGACTGCGCAGTAACGACAATGGCTCCCCCTCAAAAATCGCCACCTTGTCTAAGAAAGCCTTCATGCTCTGCTTGCCCTGCGGCTGAGCCATCAACGCCATCACCAAAGCCCCTGAGGAAGCCCGAAAAAGCTCTCTGCTCAACACATCTAAATCCCCCACCGTGGTCCGGTCGGCCAGCTTCTCCACCTCCAGCCACCCCCCACTATCGACCAAAGAAGAATACATCCTCCGGTCCCCCTGATTGCGGCTCCACAGCAGCGCCTCCGAAAACCCATCCAACAACCACGGACGGACCTCTACCCGCTCCGCAGTCTCCTCCGGCGGGAGGGCGCGGAGAGTCCGCTCGATCAAAAGCATCTCCAGAAGAACCCGATCCAAACTCACCTGATCAAAAGAATTCCCAACCCCCAAGCGCAGGTCCACTTGTAACTGATATTTCGTCTCGCTCTCCTTACTCTTCAGGAACTCCCGCGCTATCTGCCAAGACTTCCCCTCCTCCACCGGGTAGAGTTGCAGCACGATCGGAAACGGCTTCCCCGGTAAGGCACCCACCAAATTATCCAGATCTTTGATCAAAATCTCAGCATCCTGAATCATCGCCACCCGCAACGGAGCATTCCCCCCATAAATCGTCAGCCGCCCCCCCACACTACTCGTCTGATTTATCTGACCACACACCATCAGGGGGAAGAGGCAGACAAGAATCAAAAGCACTTTCATGGGGCCCCCACCATCTCCTGCCCGCTCGGTCAGGACAAGAGTGGAATTGATCGCTTTCTTTTTCACCGCCTTCGCGTATTGGATGAGGCGTCACCTATGAACATACTGGATGAAATCATTGCCTACAAGAAGAAGGAGATTGAGCCCCTCATCCCTCTCACTAAAAAATTGCGGGCCTCCGCCCTCATGCGCAATGACTTTGCCGGCTTCCGCACAGCCCTAGACCTAGGCCCAGATCGCCTTGGCGTCATCGCCGAAGTCAAAAAAGCCTCCCCCTCCGCAGGCATCATCGACCCCAATTTCGACGCCCTCCGCCAGGCCCAGCGCTATATCGATGGCGGCGCCTCCTGTATGTCTATCCTCACCGATGAGAAATACTTCCAAGGCCACCTCTCCTACCTTATCGAGATCTCAAAAATATCCCCCATCCCCCTCCTGCGTAAAGACTTCACCGTCCACGAGGCCCAAATCTACGAGGCTAGTGTCTCCGGTGCCGATGCCATCCTCCTCATCGTCGCCGCGCTCGATGACGAAAAACTCCGCAAGCTCTACGACATCGCCCGCGAAATGCAGCTCGATGTTTTGGTCGAGGTCCACGACCTCCCAGAAATGGACCGCGCCCTCGACCTCGGGGCCGACCTCATCGGCATCAACAACCGGAACCTCAAAACCATGACCACCGACCTCATCGCGACCGAGCAACTCGCAGAAGAAGTCCCGGACGATGTCATCCTCGTCTCCGAGTCAGGCCTCAGAAACACCGCAGACGCCCAACGCACCCTCGACGCAGGAGCCAGCTCCATCCTCATCGGAGAGACCCTCATGCGCCACCCAGACCCCACCCGCGCCGTCGAGGAATTCCTAAACCTCCGCACCAGCCCCGAGGAGAGCCCCGCCGACAGCGAAAAAAACCGCGCCGAGTAACACTCCGCAAAGAAGAGCGAATCGCGAAACACACGGAAGACGCTAAATCCACGAGACGGATCTTGTCGACTTAGTCTGAGTCAGTGCTCTTAAAAAACCTCAAGAATCTTCCCCAATCTTCATAAATCTGCGTTAAAAATTCCCAGCAAAAAACGCTGACCACAGAACGAACAGAAAGGAGCAGGACCTTTTAAAGCCCGGCATCAACCAAACTCAGTTTTCTCTGTTCGCTTTTGTCCCCGCCCGCTTTATCCTAAGCGAAAGGTTAAAGGTTCAACCACGCCAGACCACGCGCATGGGATGCACCTCTTTGGGCCAGCCTTCCAGCCCCTAGCCCACCCCGCCTTGCCCACCGCATCGCTCCTCCTAAAAAATCTATTCAAAATAAAATCGATGAAACTCTCTCTTTTTAACCAACTCCTCCTTCCCCTCAACCTCCTGATTTGCGCAGCCTCGCCTATCCATGCCCAAGACGAAAAGCCCGTGACCTCGACCTCCATCACAGGAACCGTCGTCTTACCTGCAAAC
>JALZWJ010000003.1 GCA_023300065.1 Akkermansiaceae bacterium | reverse complement strand
CGCCCGCTTCGCCGCCGCCGTCACCGTCTGTGGACTCACCGCCAAGCTCGATGACGACCGCGCTGACGAGACCGGCCTCCGTAAGAATGCCGCCCGCCTCCTCGGCCGCGCCATCAGCCCCATGAGCGACCGTGCCATCTCCTTTCTTAACTCCACCAGCTTCCCCACCGCCGACGTCATCACCATGATGGAAGAGCAATCTGCGATCGAAGCCAGCCAACCAGATCTCCTTACCGCCGCCTCCCCCACCTCAGAAGCCTACGGCACCATCTTTCGCCACGCCGCCACCCTCGCCGACGCCCCTCATCAACAAAGTAAACTCCAGTCCCTAGGCCAAAACCTAGGTCGCCTCATCTACTGGCAAGACGCCCACCAGGACCGTGCCGAAGACGCCAAACGCGGGCGCTTCAACCCGCTCGAAAAAGCCGACGAAGGCGAATTCGACCATCACTTCACCACCGCCCTCACCGAGTTTCATCAAGTCACCACCCTTCCCGGATCCTTCCAACCCACGATCCGCGAAATCATTTCCAGCACCCTCGCCAAACATCAAGCACTCATCCCAGCCGGCGCCATACCCATCCTCGAAAACCCTGACGTAAATCAGAGAACGGGGAAAAAAAAGAAAGACAGATGGTGGGATCGCTGCTGCGATTGCTCAGACTGTTGCCACTGCCCCACCTCCGGAACAGGAAGCTGCTGTGACAGTGCCTGTGACTGCGGCCCAGGAGACTCGGGCTGCGTGAGTTGCGATTGTTGCTCTTGCAACTAACGGCCAAACCCGCCCCCTCTCTCGCCAGGGGGAGCTGTCACAGAATTCACCTCTTCTTCCGAGAGACCACTGGAGTCGATCCACGTCTGGGCCGCAGCCTGATCTTGGCGATACCAATCCCGAGCCACTTCAACCTTCGCTTCCTGCTGCACCTCAGCATCCGCAATTGTATCGACCCAAGCCATCGCGGTTTCTGGATCTTGCCGTGACACGCGTGTCGCATATTCTCCCACTGCCACATCACGCTCAGGTGATGCTGCTAAAGTCTCAAGAAACGCCCCCGCAGCAGTCGGATCTTCGCTCGCCCAAGAGCCAATCGCCTCCTCATATGCTTCAGCCTTAGATTGCCCTGAGAGCTGCTCCGCCCATTCCAGAACCGCCTGCGGATCTTCACGGGACCACGAATCAGCTAATCGACTCACCGCCGGAGCCGATGCCTCTTCATCTCCAAATTGCACCAGCCATGCCGCCGCCCCGTCACGGTCATCTTCCATCATTTCCATCGTCACTCGGGCCAGCACCCCCGTCCGTAAATCAGAATCTGTCACCGTATCAGCCCAGCTCTTCGCGCTCTCTAATCCCTGTTCCAGCATCTCATTTGTCACCATCGCCATAAACATCCCCTTCGAGCGATCGCCACCTTCCGCCGAAGGTAGAGATTGGATAAAACTCATCGCCTCACTGACCCCATTCACCAGCATTCCCTGCACCACCCCGAAGGAGGCCATCCGCTTCTCATTCGCATCATCGATCCCATCAAGATACGCCACCGCACCCGCACCATCCACCGTAGCCCAACCCGCCAATACACTCGCCATCTCGGTGCCACCGCGACCTCCACGCCCCCCACGGCCACGCCCTTCTTCCTCACCTCCCGCCTCCGCGATCTCCTTCAGAGCGGCAACCGCACCCTCACCATCAATCCGGCCCCAAGCATTTGCCAAAAGCCGGAGTTCATCACGATTTCCACGTCCAAACGGCCCGCCTCCCCCATTTTCTCGTAGCGCTAAAAAAGCCTCCTTGGCATTCTCAGGCGTCAGATTCTCAATTAAAAGAGCCAACATCTTCTGCTTTAAAAGAGGGTCATTAGTCTCAGACATCTCCTTAATCGCCGCCCTCATATCCTCTGCCGAAATCTTCCCATCTACCAAATATCTTTCCAAAAATCGCCCCTCTTGAGTGCTCACCCCACTCTGACCTCGGCTCCCCCCATTCGCCTCACGGCCACCACTCGTAGTCACCCGTGTCCCTACCGCAGCAGCAGCAGGATCTCCATCAGCGCCGTTCGTATCAGGTCGGATCACCCAGCCCAGCCCAAAAGCCGCGGCGGCAGTAATTGCAAAAAGAGGAAGAGCGGTAGCATTTTTCATAATCGTAAAATTGGATCATTAATCAAACCCGCCCCCATCCACAAAGTTGCAATTTATTCCTCATTCTAAAAATCAAACTCTCAATGTGGCCTAGCTTTTTAAACAGACCTGACAATGATCCCCCTCACCATTCTCATGATCACCTCAGAACTCCTTTCCAACCTCCCGCCCGAGTTCTCTAAAGACCTCGTTCCAGAGATCCACAACCTCCTCACCGAGTCAAAAAAAACCATCGTCGTCCTCGATGACTCCCCCACCGGCACCCAGTCCGTCTTCGACGTCCCCGTCATCACCGACCTTGACCCCACCACAATCCGAGATGCGATTGACGAAGCCCCACCCATTCTCTTCCTTCTCACCAACTCCCATACCCTCACCGCTGAACAAACCTCCACCCTTCACCAAACCCTCGGCGACCTCCTCAAAGAATTTCAAGAAGACATCATCGTCATCTCCCGCTCCGACTCCCCCCTCACCGGCCACTTCCCCCTTGAGACAGACACCCTTCACCACGCCCTCGGCATTGCAGAAGCTCCCACCCTCATCATTCCCTTTTGCGCCACCCAGCAACACCTCACCATCGACAACACCACCTACCAAATCGAAGACGAAGGCAAAACCGCCACCCCACTAAACCACCCGCCCCTCGACACCCCAGAATCACTCTCACTCGCAGATCTCCGCTCCGGCGACATCACCGCAAAACTCGCCGCTCTTCCCCCATCCTCGAACTGCCTCGTCAACGCCGCCTCACTCGCAGACCTAAATGTCCTCACCCTCGCTCTCCTCAAAAGTAACCGCCGCTTCGTCATCCGCGCCGGCTCCTCCTTTACCCAATCCCTTGCTGGCATTGTCTCCCGCCCGTCCCTCACCCCGTGGCAGATGCAGGACCTCGAGCCAAACCCCAATGGCGGACTCATCATCATAGGCTCCCACTCGCCCCAGACCGCAGATCAACTCAATCATCTCCTCAAAAACGCCCCAGACATCACCCCCATCAAACTCAGCGCCCCAGACATCCTCAACGACACCTTCAACCTCGAGCGGGCCACCTTAGACACACAAACCGCCATCACCTCCGGAAAAACCGCCGTCCTCTTCACCTCCCGCGATCACAGCGACGAAGAAGAACCCTCCCCAATCAACGCAAAGACAAAAACAATCTCCCAAGCTCTCTCCAACCTCGTTCGCGCCATCGATGCCCGTCCCAGCTTCATCATCGCAAAAGGTCGCACCACCTCTACCGATCTCGCCACCCATGCCCTTGGCGTAAAACAAGCCATGGCGCTCGGCCAAATCCTCCCCGGGGTCCCCGTCTGGACCATCGGTAACCAAACTCTCCACCCCGGTCTCGCCTACATCATCTTCCCAGGAAGCACCGGCCCAACCGATGCACTTACCCAAGCACACCAAAAACTCACATCCTAAGCTGCTCACCTCCTCCCATCGCCCACCACCAGCCTCATTAAATTTACCTATCCGTAATAAATTTCGGGTTGCTCAGATTCCCGAACGTGCCAAGAATCAAATCCCCATTAAATTTATGAAGTCCTTTTTTTATCTTACCGCCCTTGCGCTCATACCGATTGCGATTGCCTCCGCTCAATCTGTCGATGACCTCCCCACGATCGGAGAAAAATCCCAAGACTCCATGGATAAAATCATGGAACGACGGGATACCAAAGAAGCAGAAAAAAAAGCCGAAGAGAAAGCCAAAGTCGAAACGGCAAAAGCACTCGACACCACTGCCGAAGCTCGCAAAGCCGCAGGTCCTGAAAAAGTCACTCTTCACCACATCAAACCTGGCGGCAGCCTCTCCGCAATCTCCGAGGAAGCCTACGGACGGACCCGCTACTGGCGTATCCTAAAACTCTACAACAAAGTAGATCCATCCAAACTCCAAGTCGGCCAAGAGATCAAAGCTCCAGATATCAAATGGCTCCTCGCCAGCTCCGGCCTCCAAGAACGCTACCCAAAAGCAGTTGCCAACATCCTTAGCACCAAGCAAATCATCACCGAAATCCAGGAGAAAAAAACCACTCTCACTGAAGAAGACCTCACCAAGGTAAAGGAATTAGCTGGCCTCATCTCCGAGGCACAGACCCTTCTCATGAAAAAAACGCCAGGTGTCACCGGCAGACCGAACGCCACCTTCAATCAACTCCAGACCGTCCGCGCTCACCTGCTCCACATCGCCAACAAGACTAAAAAAGGCCGCACGGATCCGCACAGTCTTGTCCACGAGCACATCAGCAACAGCATCGTTTACGGCGTCCTTTGGGCACAAAGTGGCTTTAAATAAGCCTAAAAAAGATCCCTCAACCAAAACAATGCCTTGTGACTGTAAAAAGTCACAAGGCATCTTTGTTTCCCCTCACCCAGAACTCGGTGTGCCCCTACCCCCTTGCGCTTCTCCTAACAGATACCGGGGCCAGTGGCTGAAGAAATAAGAAAGGCTCCCTCCCTTCCTAACTCCGACGATGGAAAAAACACCAAAAACCCGGCACCACGAGAACGCTCAAAGTCATCGTTAAAAAGACCCCCGCTCCACACAGAATCCCCATGCTTTGCAGCATCTGATTGGAAGCAAAGGCGAGGGACCCAAATCCCACCACCGTGGAAAGCCCACAAAAACAAATCGCTTTCCCCACCCCGTCCCAGACCTTCACCAAATCTCCCCCACTCCGACGCAGCGCAAAAATAAGATGGATACTGTAATCGATCCCCGTTCCCACAATCAATGGGATCGCCAGACTACTCAGAAAATTCCACGGTCGCCCGCTAAGAACTGACAGCGCATTGACCAAAAGTAAAACAACCACCAGCACCATCGCAGTCATCGCCGCATCCTTCAAAGATCGGAAAACTACGATGAGAGCGACCAGCAAAACCACCGTTGCGGGAATGAACAGAAAGTAGAAATCCTGTTTCACTTTAGGAAGTAGAACCACCTGTAAAAACTGCCAGCCTGAAGCCGTCACTCCGTGGTCATTCAGGACGGTCAACTTCGCCGCGCTTTCAGTATTCACACGGTCTTTTAACTGCACCCGCCCCGCAAAAGACCCATTCTCGTGGTAGAACAGGCGCGTGAAAGCATCCAGCTCATCCGGCGTCTCAGACAAGCACTGCAAAACCAACTGATCTAGCTCATACCCTTTCGCGCTAAATCCAGCCTCCTTCAAAGCCTCCACGATCTCCTCGGACTTCTCTGAAACCTCCCTCCAGCTCGCCGCATTTGTAGCACGCGCCACCGGGTCAGGGAGGATTTTAACCGGCCACTCAGAGCGGACCACCACCCCTTCAGCTTTCAAAGCCTCAATTCGAGCCTCTGCAAACTCTATCGAATCTCGTACTTCCGAAAGCGTCTCACCGCTCGCCAGGAGTGAGATGTTTTTCTTGGACCACGCAGGGTAGAACTCCTGAATCAGCTCGAAGGTCTGGGTAGCCTCACTCACATCAAGCTCCACCATCGAAATATTAAAACTAATCTCCGGGGACCCCTTCGTCCCAAACACCCCGACTGCCCCTACCAAACAAATGATCAGAAAAATCGCCCCAACCTTGGCTCCCGGAAAAGGAGCCTTCTCCGTCCCTTTACGTTCCTTTGGAGGGAAGATCTCCAAAGCCCACGGCATCACCCAAAGACACACCACCGCGCCAACAATCAGCCCGATCAAAATCACCCC
>JALZWJ010000002.1 GCA_023300065.1 Akkermansiaceae bacterium | reverse complement strand
GGTGAGACGCTCGACTGGGCCGTGACTTCCGTTTCTTAGTTTCGTGGCCTATCGCATCTTCAAAAGCGACTGGCAGGTCGATCAAGATAAACCACGGATCGCACGGATTTCCACGAATACCCAAGGGGCACACCGTCGTGGTTGAGGGGGGCAGATTCGGGCTTGGGTTCTTGGGGATTGGTAGAGGGGCTTGAGGAGTGCTCGGAGAGTTCAAGTCTCTTCCCGTTTTGGATTTCAATCCTTTGAGCTTTGAATTTGTTTCGAGCTTCAAAATTTAGAAATTAGGATTTCTCGCTGCCCTGACCTCATTCCGCGTTTCCCTTACGACGACGCCCCCAGACGCGCCACGTAGACTCGGTGGGTCGCTTCTTCTGAATGCTCATGGGCGGGCATCGGATGCTCTTCTAGATTGAAGCCGGCTTTCTTCAAGGCCATCTCGAGTTTCGGTGAGGGGATGGCCATCCAGTAGGCCAGACAGCCGCCCGGATTGAGTGACTCCCGCAGCAGTGACATAAAGCTTGGCGTGTAGAGTTTGCCATTATCCACCGTGATGAGCGCGTCGGGGGTGTCGTCGATATCGATCAGGATCACATCGTATTTTTCACCTTCTCCGAGGCAGTCAAAGAGATCCGCCAGAATGACGTTCGTCCTGGGATCTTCGAGCAAGGGACCGTTGTGCTCAACGAGGTAGGTGCGGTTCCACTCGATGACACGACTCATCAATTCCGCAACATCGACGGTGGCCGGCGAGCCCACCAACTCCAAAACTCGCTTGAGCGTGAATCCCATTCCCAAGCCGCCAATCAGCACGCGCGGATGCTCTGGCCGGTTCGCAGCTCCCTCCAACAAATCGACACAGCCTAAGTCCGCCAGCATCTGCTCGGACCATGTCAGATTTGTGCTCATCAAGACCAACCCGTTGTATTCTAGGATGAGTTCCCCATCTTGCTCATAGAGGGCGAGCAAGTTTCCATCGGGCAGACTCGTTTTGTCCAGTTGGGTATAGGGCTTCACGGGGCAAAGTATTGTCAAATCTGCCACCTCGGCAAGGGCATTGACGGGAGGTGGGGAAATCCTAATTTCTAAATTTTGAAATTCGAAACAGAGAGAACTGGGGGGGATAAGCGGCGAGGGCGCCGCGACTCCTTTGCGAGTATTCGCCAGCCGCTAATATGGCACTCCTGAAACGAAAGGATTGAAAAAGAAGACTCTTAGCCATAGCAATCACTCATGGGCATTGAAATCAGCTACCGGGACCTCTCGAATCATGGATCTATGTTGCAGGATGAAGTCCGCTGTAAGGCCTTTCGGGATGCCTTAGCTGAGGTGGTGACGCCTGATTCAGTCGTCTTGGACATCGGTGCTGGCACGGGGATCCTGAGCATCTTCGCGGCCCAAGCCGGGGCAAAACAAGTCTACGCGGTGGAGCGGTCACCGGTTGCTCAGTCTGCCAAGCAGATTATTGCCGCGAATGGTCTGAGTGATCAGATTACCGTGATTCAAGGAGAGATGGAGTCTCTGGACCTGCCTGAGAAGGTCGATGTCATCGTCTCCGAGTGGCTGGGCGGATATGGGGTGGACGAAAACCTCCTTCCGATTGTCATCGAGGCCCGTGATCGCTGGCTGAAGCCCGGCGGCGTGATGATCCCTGGAACCACGACCTCGTGGATGGCTCCGGCCTACGATAAGTATCTGCAGGAGGAAATCGAGTTCTGGTATAGTCGTCCCTACGGCGTGGATCTTTCCCTCGTGGGCGATGACACCCAGCGGCGCACCGAGCCCAGCTGCCATCACATTACCCCAGAAGATCTGGCCTGCGATGGCCAGCTCATGTGGACCGTCGATAGCCACACCTGCTCCGTCGCCGAATCCAATGGGACCTTTGAAACCAAGCTAGAGTTCATCTCGGAATGCGAAGGTGAGATCAACGCCCTCGCCGCGTGGTTCGAAACCAAGTCCGCCAAGACGGTGGAGCTATCGAATGCCCCGGACTGCCCCGATACGCATTGGGGCCGAACCCTCTTCCCGATCGGCGACACGATCCACGTGAGCATCGGCACGCGCATTAAAGTCCACTTTATCCATGAGCCTTTTGGCAAGGGACACTCCAATGCAAAATGGAGCGTGGAGATAGACGATTATCGTTATCAGTCTGAAGACACCACTTTACTGACGGGTGATTTTTCAGAGCCTTCCTAGGCCAGTGCCCGCGAGAGCGAGTTCACTCCCCGCAAGGTCGCCTCATCCCTGACTCAAGATAGAGGAGGGCTTTTTGGTAACTAGCTCCAGTGAGAAAGTGGTCTAGGTTTCCATCGATCTCCCCTCGGTGCGTTTCATGCCAGGAGGTGATTTCTTCGCTGACACTTTTTAGGGCTTCAAGGTGGGCCGCAGCATCCCGGTCGCGGAATTCATGGTCGGTGATCACGGTAATACGGGCCTCGAGGAGCTTGGCTAAATCAGGGAAGTTCATGGGAGAGGGTGCGGAAGTTTTCCGGCAAAACAGGCGAGCGGCAACTGAATTCGAGAATGCGAAAGCGAGCGCGGTCTTTGAAAGGGTTTCAGGGCATAAAAAATGCTGCCCAGCAAAGGTTGCGGGACAGCATTTTTGGAAAAGGAAAATAATCCCCTAGCGACGGCGGCGGAGGCCAGCAAAAGCGCCCAGTCGTGAGGGATAGGATATAAGTGCGCACGTGCTCGATCAGTCGCAAGACTCAGTCAGCTCGAGTGTCACCTTGCAAGAGGCTTTTCCGATAAAGAAGTCAAAGCGGTAACGCCTAAAGCCCCCTGGGATGGCGAGCGACGAACCCATTATAGTGTCTACTTTCAGGTTTCCAACGTGGCCCCGTCCGCGTGGTAGAGCCTCCCGTGTCTAGGCGCAGGCCGCCGACGGTCATAAAGACATGACCATCTTTAGCCCAAACCGTGATCCAGTCTCCCGCACCCGCTTCGCCAAAGTTCAGGAAACCGCTTGAGGTCCGTTGATCCGGCATAATCCCTGCCTCACGCAGGACGTAGCTCACGGCGCCGGAGCAATCGTATCCCGTATCATCGAGCAAGGCGTGTCCGCCGCCCCATTTATAGGGAAATTTATTCATCCGGTTCCCGGCCTCGACGGCGCGACGCACCACTGCGGGAGCATCTGCCGGGGCAATGGCGCGACCATTCACGAACCGGACTTTTCCACGAGGGATTGATGCTTTCTGCGACGTCTGCGGTCTGGGTTGTGGCCTTGGTGCCACGACAGCCTTGGGCTGAGGGCGGGGTTGTTGGGGCACGAACACTTGGTGACGAGGAATCATCATGGGAGCCGGCTGCACCATCCTGCTAGCTTCTAAATAGGTAGGCGTAGCCTGAGCATGGCCATACGGAGCAGTCATCTGTAATGCTTGGTTCGGATGGCCTACAGCAGACACGCCAGGCCCTTGTGCATGCTGGAAGTGAGGGGTGACGTTCAGCGAACGGGAATCGTAAGCCCACTCGGGGCTTACTTGGCAACTCGACAAACTCAGGCTCACGAGCAAGCCGGCGGATTTTTGAAAGGTAAAGGGGAAGCGTTTCATAAGACCAGAAATTCAGGAATTGGTGATATAGACCCTCTCCGGAGATTTTCGTTCAACGTTATTTAAAGATGACACAAACGATCTAAAAAACTGATAATCAAGAAGTCTTAATAAGATCAGAAAAAGGCATTCCGGCATATTAAACCCTCAGTGGTAATATCCTTAAAGCGGCGTTAAAGCCGCCTTAAATAAAAAATGGAATTGAGTCGAAGATCCCGAAACCAGTGCCCCCCAACCAAGATCAACGCATTAAAAAAAAGAAACCATCCCCCACTCTATTCTCCCGAGACCAGGCCTCTCAAAAGACTATCAATATTCTCCATGAGAGCTAATCAGAGCATCGCTCCGCGCGGAATCGTCGGGGCACCGACAAAAGCACTGGTTCGGCAAATGAGCAGAAAAGCTTTCGCCGTTGCTTAATTCACCTTCCAGCGCGCCCCCTGTGAGACGTCTCGATCAGAACTCGTCGTGAAGTCACCGCCGATAGGCGCGGGACGCCCGCTCCATCCCCCCCTACCCTTCGGTCCATTCGCCGAATTTGCGGAACTTTTGGTAACGCTGGGCTTTGAGGTCTTTTGGGGAAAGTTTGAGGAGTTCTTTGAGCTCACCGGAGATCTTTTGTTTGAGGGCGTCAGCAGCGGCATCGGGGTCATGGTGGGCACCACCGGGGACTTCTTTGATGACGCCATCGATAAGGCCAAGTTTGGCGAGGTCAGGGGCGGCGATCTTCATAGCATCTGCCGCTTCTGGTGCGTGCTTGCGGTGCTTCCAAAGGATGGCCGCGCAGCCCTCTGGGCTGATGACGGAATAATAGGCGTTTTCCATCATCAAGACGCGGTCAGCGACTCCGATGCCGAGAGCCCCCCCTGAGCCACCCTCTCCGAGGACGACGGCGATGATGGGGACATTGAGCACCATCATTTCGCGAAGGTTGCGGGCGATCGCTTCTGCGATGTTGCGCTCTTCAGCACCGATACCAGGGAAGGCTCCGGGGGTATCGATGAGGGTGATGATGGGAAGGGAGAACTTATTGGCAAGTTCCATGAGACGGAGCGCCTTACGATAGCCCTCAGGGTGGGCGCTGCCAAAGTTACGCTTGAGGTTCTCTTTCAGGTCACGGCCTTTTTGGTGTCCGAGAATGACGCAGCGTTGGCCATCGATGGTGGCAAAGCCACCGGGCATGGCGGCGTCATCACCGATGATGCGGTCGCCATGGAGCTCGGTAAAGTCGGTGAAGGCTCTGGCAATATAATCTAACATGAAGGGCCGCTTGGTATGACGGGCGATCTGAACACGTTGCCAGGGGGAGAGGTTTTCGTAAATATGACGGCGGGTATCCACGAGCTTGCCCTCGATGCCAGAGATTTCAGAACTGAGGTCAATATTCTGCGAGTGGGACTTCTTCTTAAGAGCTTCTAGTTCTTTCTGAAGTTCGGCGATAGGCTTCTCAAATTCGAGCAATTCCATAGTAAGTGGTTTGTTGGGAAAATAGTTATCTGGCTGACTTAATCTCGACGGCATTCCCGACGCGGATAAGCATCGAGAGTTCCTCCATGTCGGAGTTTTTTAGGAAAATCCCTTGTCCTGGGTCCTCAGCATCTGCGGCAGGAACGGGGCGAAATTGTACGTAGCGTGTCTTAAGATAAAAACCTAAGACTTTCAAGGCATGGCGAAATTTTGAATGAGTAGGCGGATAGGTCCGGCTATCAATCTCACCTAACTTGCGGGAGACTTTCGTCTGAAAAACACCTAACCCAAGACTGCCAAGGTCGATGCTCTGGATGGGATAGGCCTTCGCGAAGATGTGTTCTTTCTTCTCATCGTCACGATGAAAAAGCTCCACCCGCCTCTTGCTGAGATTGACTATGAGTTTGAAGTCGAGCTTCATGACGATGAGTTCGTCACCTGCGTGGAGGCTCTCTAGCTCGGTGAGGCCATTGAGGAACATGATACAGTCCAAGGTAGTCTGGTGATCATTGGCGATGCGGAGATAGCCTTCTCCGCGGGAGACTTTGTGATTCTTCTTATTGGCCATGTTCTCGATGGAGAGGATCTCATCGAGGTTGATTTCGCCGAGGATGCGGCGGGCCTCAGGGGCATTGACGGAATTGGGGTAGAGGTTCTGGATAAAGAGGAGTTTTTCCCGAGCTTCATCAAGTCTCTGGAGGGCGATGAATTCTAAGCCACGGTTAAATTCGTGTTGGCCGGGTTCGAAGTCGGTCAATTCGTTATCTTCAATGATACGTTCGAGCGGCTTAGTGGTCGCTTGCGCGGGGTCAGCAAATTCGTCTCTAAATTTTTGAAGGAAAAAGACGAGTCCCCCTAAGATGACGAGGACGAGGATCGCCGCAAAGATCTTAATGAGTGAGAGGATGCCGTTCATGCCTGGGGAAGATCGATTTAGAGGAGGCCGCGGCGTTTGAAATCGAAGCGATTAATCTCTGTAGATTTCATGATCATATCGAGGGTGAATTTCATGATCCCAACTTCCCAGGCATCGTCAACTCCTTGGATGATCGCGAGGGAGGGATTCCCGGAGTAGCGCACGGCTTTGAGAGCTTTGTCACAGACGCTTTCAAGGTTATCGTGGATGGTCTCGGTGGAGACATCTGATCGTTTAAATTGGAACCCATATTGAAGGAAGCTGAGATCGAGGCCTTTTTCTTTAAAATGGTCGATGACTTTGAGAACTTTTGGGTCGAAGCCCTCGAGCTCAATTTCAGTAAAGCCATCTGGCTTAATAAGCTGTGGTTTTTGTGCTTCGACTTCTCCACGGCGGATGCAGACCTTGCCGACGCTATCCATGGGCTCGGTGAGGATCTCAAACGCAAACCGCGTGACGCCAAAGGTCTCAATACGGCGATCAGGCTCGTGGAGGACCTTGGTGGTCTCCATGGCGTATTGGAAGTTGTCAGGGGTAAGCATCTTGCCAAGGCGAGTCTGTCTCAATTTCACGCAAGAGGCCAATGAAAAGGGCAGGTTCCTCATCGGAACCTGCCACTTGAAAGGTTTTGGTTTGAGG
>JALZWJ010000001.1 GCA_023300065.1 Akkermansiaceae bacterium | reverse complement strand
GTAGAACAAGGCGGAGAAGCTGACACCCCACCGCTCGTGAAGTTTGTCGTGGATAAAATGGGGTGGGGAGCTAGTGTTTGCGAAATGGAAACCGTTCAGCCCACGGTGGGGTGCAGCTTTCCTATGACGTTGGGCAGAGAAGGGAGAACGATAAACATAATGAAAAGCATTTTTATAATCTGGTTCGGTAATCTACTGATCTCTCCTTTAGTGAAAGCCGAAATGGATGGTCGATTTCTTTATGTCTCGAAATTTGAAGGTGCTACCGAATACGTGCTTTCTGATGGGCCGCGAGGAGAGGCGGATATCAAGACGAAGGATATGGATAAGATCGTTAAAGCGATTGGACGGCTCAAAGCGACAGGAAGCTTGAACTATGTGGCCATGAGGAAGCGTGGTGGAGTGAAGATGAGTGACTTGGTGCCGATCTTTACGGCTATTGAGAAGAATCTACACTGGGAGCTGGTTATGCTGGAAAAAAGAGGTGGGACTTTAGCAAGTATTGCTCGTCATCACTTGGACGCAAACGATCCCAAGAAAGAACAATCGAATGCCCAACAAGAGGAAGCTGACCGACACCCCACCGCCAAGTAAGTTTGTTTTGGAGTTTTTGGATTCGGTGAGATAAGTTCGGCCAATCGGAACTGGTATGATGCCCTCGGTGGGGTGCCGCAGTTCCTAAACGTTCTACAGAGAATTTGCTCCGGAAGGCGACTGGGCAGCCATGTCAGATTTATCTGATTGCAGCCAATCGATCAGACGGTTGGACGGCAGCCGTAAGGCTGTTCGGCGGGTTCGAATCCCGCTCGGAGCTCTACTGGAAAAGGATGTGCGTTTTCCGAGTTGGCGGAATGCGAATCGAAGCATGGTTGAGTGAGTGTCTGTTGCGGAATTAGGTTGTGGGGGGAAGGCTCTGCAAACCTTGGGTCCGGCCTTAGGAAGCTGGAGCGAGCGAGTGGGGGCGGAGATGTAGAACAAAACGGTGAAGCCGACACCCCACCGCGCCTAAAGTTTGTCGTGGATTTTAACAGGGTGGGGCGCTATTTTTGCCGCGTAGGAGATAGTATTGCCCCACGGTGGGGTGCCGCTTACCTCTAACGTTAGGCATTAAATGCACCCATGACTGACCAAGAGTTGCAGGCCATCGAAAAGCATATCGGTTACTCTCTTCCGGAGTATTACCGCGCGACATCGTCGAACTATCCGTTTCCTCTCGATTCCTTTGCCGATGAGTTCATGCTCCTGAACGCTCCGGAGGTCATCATTGAGTTGAACAGCGCTGAGATATCACCTCCCGGTATCGGCAAGCCTTTTTTCATTGGTAGTGATGGCGGTGAGGAGAGCTACTTCGTAGACACCTCCAAGGATGATTCAGGCGTATTTGTCTTCGGGTTGGAGACCGGAAATTGTCATCTCCTTGTTCCTAGTTGGACGGCGTTTTTAGATCATATCCGAGCTGAACACGCAGAGATAGCTGCCGACGAGGAAGTGATGCGCCAGTGTAAACTGAATAAGAAATGGTGGGAGTTCTGGAAATGACTGCAAGAGGCCTAACAAGATGCTGCGTTGAAAAATCAACGTAAAAGTGAGTAATTTTTCCTTTTGTTTTCTAGGCTTTACTGGGGTTTTGGAAACCTCTTTTTTCGGGGTTAAAGGCCTCTCTTGATTTCAAAATTCCATAGGCTTGGTGGATGAGTTTTCGCATGATCGCGATGATGATTTGTTTCGGTTTTTTACCGTTCTGTTGAAGCCGATCGCCGAACTCTTTGAGGAGCGGATTGAAGACTCGCGCGGTCATGGCAGGCATGAAAAGGGCGCGGCGTAAATGCGCGGAACCGATTTTTGTGATGGGTGTCGTGTTGCGTCCGGAGTTTCCGCTCGCGTGGTGACGGGGTGTTAAGCCGGCCCAGGCTGCGAGTTCACGGGCACTCTTAAAGAGAGCGAGTTCTGGGAATTCTGCGATCATGATCTGACAGGTGATTGGCCCCATCCCTGGAATGGATAAGAGGAGGTCATGATCTTCTTTGAGGTCATCTTTTGAGCCAATGATTTTGGTGATGCGGTCTCTGATGTCCTTGATCTCTTTCTCACCGATTTTAATCCGTCTTTTAAGGGATCGCTGGATGGCTGGTTCACGAGCGGACTCGCATCTTGTTTTGAGTTTTGCGACCTCTCTAACGATGGATTCAGAATATCGACTGAGTTCTGTAATCTGCTCATTTTCAATGCTTCTAGGCTCCCATGGGCGAAGTTCGGAATGCTCGGATTGTAGGAACCGGGCAATGAGCTTGGCGTCTGCAGTGTCGCTTTTATTGCGTCGTAGTTTCTGTTCTCCAAAGGCTTTGATCTGGCGCGGATTGACGAGGAAGAGGCTGTTGATTTGATGCTCGTGGAGCGCCTTCGAAATTTTGATTCCATAGTGCCCAGTTTGTTCCAGGCAAGCTGTGAACTCTGTGAGGGCGGCGGTCTTTTCAAGCCAGGTGATCAACTCTGTGATGCCTCTATCTGAGTTGTCGAAACGAGAGGATGTAGAGTCATTTGGCCCGAGGATGTGGCAGAAGAGATCGGCCTTGCCGACGTCGATTCCGAGAAAGAACTCTGGAGTGAATGCTGATGTGTTATTAGTCTTCATAGGTCAGTTGTTTGTCCGAAAGGGCACTCAAAACAACTCTCGGCGGAAGAGTCACAGTCTCATCAAAACAGATTCAGAAGATCTAAGATGCTGCTCGGACTTAAAAGCCGGGAGAGCTGCGCGATGCCTTATCTTGTTCACGGAATCATCTGCTGTTTACAGAGTTCCAGACGTAGGATCAGATTGCATCGCGCAGCCGTTTTGGGTTCCTAATTGGAACGGCTGTTATAGCCTCTCTGGAGGCGTGAATCCATCTTATGAGTCGTGGGATACGACGCCTCTCGCTCTGGGAGTTTGTTTTTGAATTCAGAGTTTT